>JASHYA010000201.1 GCA_030043315.1 Acidimicrobiales bacterium | reverse complement strand
GCCTGTGACCTTCAGGAATGTCGTCAGGTAGGTGCCGACGGTGGTCGGGTTCTCGGTCAGGAGCAGCGGGCGGGTGCCGGAGGTCCCTGTCGCACTGTTGTGGGGACTGTCGAGGACCGCTCCGGCGATCCCGTCGGTGAACCCGTTCCCCCTGGCGATCATCACCTTGTGCCCAGGTGTCCAGCCGAGGCCCGCTGTCGCACCTGCGACCTCGAAGCGGGCGAGCTCGACGGCGGTGTCGGTGTAGGTGGTGCCGGCGACCCGGAGCACCGAGACGGCGGTCTTTGCGACCAAGGCCTGCTCCACGGTGTTCGTGACCGCGAGCGGGCCGCCCATGAGGATCACCTGTTTGATGCCCAGCTTCTGGATGGCGGCGACCGCTGTTGTCGACAGCGTCGTCGCAGGCGTGAGGAGCAGCGGGAGCTTTGTGTGGTAGGCGATCACCGAGGCCGACTGGGCGTCTTGGAACTCCTCCCCCGAGGCCAAGATGGCGGTCGGCACCGAGCCGGATGGGGCAGAGGACCCGGTGGCCTTGGTGTCGTTGTACTTGCCCGTCCCCCCTGTGGCGTTCGTCGTCGCGTAGGCGCCGGGGAAGGCCTTGGAGCCCGCGGTGCCGACATGCTCGGCGATCTGCTCGGCCGTCCCGTACTGGGTTGTCCCCGAGAGGCGGGTGACCGTGATCTTCCCTGTCGGGGTCGTCCCGCCGCAGCCGTAGGCTGTCAGGGCCTCGATCGCCTTCACCACTGTTGTCGTGATGGCGAGCGGCCCGCCCACCACGTAGACGGTCGTGATCCCCTCATCCTTCAAGGTGGTGGCCGTCACACCGGACAACGTTGTCGTGGGGGTGAGAAGGGTGCCGGTTGTGAGGGACCCCGCCAGGAACTGGCTCGAGAGGGCGTCGTCGTAGGTCTTTGTCGTCGCCAGCACGACGGCACGCGAGCTCGGGCACGAGTCCTTTGTGTAGGGGAAGGCCCGGGTGAGCTCCGCGGCCGCGGTCGCGTCGGCTGTCTTCCCGTAGGTGCGGGTGACGGGCACGAGCGCTGGCGTCGCTGTCTTGATGTTCGAGAGCGGCCCGTAGCCGTTCGCGTTCTCCGCCTTCACCGCGAAGAAGTACGTGGAGCCGTCGGTGAGGCCGGTCACTGTGGCAGAGGTCGCGGTCCCCGCTGTCGTGTGGGTCGAGCACGCCGCCACCGCGCCACTCGTCGTGGCGTAGCAGACCTCGTAGTTCGAGATGGCGGCCCCGCCGTTCGAGATCGGGGCCGTCCACACCAGGTGGACGCTCGCTGTGCCCGGGGTGGCGGTGGTGAGTGTCGGGGCGCCGGGTACCGACGTCGAAGACGGTGGTGCCGGGGAGGTGACCCTCAGCGTTTGGGCAGGTGTCGATTGTGAGGCTGTGTAGACGTAGTTGCCTGTTGTGGACGAGTCGCCCCCCGTGTAGGTCGCCTCGACCTTGTACGTCCCGGTGGCGAGCAGGGAGCCGTTCGTCTGCGTGCATCTGAAGGCCGCTGTTGTGCCCGTGCCTGAGGGGAGCGTCTCCTCGCACAGCACCGTGTCTGTTGTCGTCTCCACCGTGACGGTGCCCGTGGGGTAGCCGTGGTTGCCGCGCACCGTGCCGGTGAACGTCTGGCTCTCCGAGCCCGAGCTGACCGACGGGGTGATGGCGCTGAGCGTGGTGGTGCTCTTCACGGCCTCCCGGTTGAACGTCAGTGTCTGGTACGGCGCCAGCAGTGAGGACTCGAAGAGGTAGTCGCCTGTGGCCGATGACGCACCCAGGTATTCCGCGTACACGTGGTACGTCCCCGCTGTGAGCGAGCTCTTTGTGAATCTGCACCCCCTTGTGCTTGCAGTGGTCGATGTTGTCGCGCCCCCCGTCGGCGTCAGCGTGCATGTGCCTCCAGCCACGACGATGGATGTCGACGTTGTCGTGAACGTGAAGCCGACCTCGCCAGGCGGTCCACCGTGGTGTGTCACCTCGGTCACCGTGGCGATGAACGCCAGGGCTGTCTCGGACCCGTAGGTGCCGACACCGGCTGTCGTGATCGAAAGGGAGGTTGTCGTTGAGACGTCGACCTGTGCCACTGTGAAGGTCACGGGTGTCGAAGTGGACGACTCGTAGGAGTACTTCGTGTCCGACGACGACGGCGCTGTCGCGTGGAAGGTGGCCTCAGTTGTTGCGTGCGCCCCGCCCGAGAGCCCGATCGCCGATGTGAGGTGGCACGTGTAGGTGTCGACGAATGTTGTCGGGTGCGTCGTTGTCTCTGTGCACGTCACCGTCACTGGCGTCGACCCTGTTTCGAGGCTGACCGTGACCGCGCCCTCGGGGTAGCCGTGACCTGTGACGCCGGTCACCGTGAGGGCGAAGGTCGCGGTGGTCTCCGCACCGTAGACGAGCGTGGCCGGCGGCGTGATCGTGACTGTCACGGGCGTCTTCTTCGCTGTGATGAGTTCGTCGGGATGGGACGCTGTGCCGGCGAGGCCGCGAACCCCCGCTCCCCCGCCGGTGCCTATACGGCCCGTGGTACCGGGGTGGCCTGTCGAGCCGGCGGGTGTGCCCGTGCCGGGTTTGCCGCCTGTGCCGGGTGCGCCGCCCGTGCCGGGTTGGCCCGGTTGGCCGGGTGTGCCGCCTTCGCCGAGATTGGTGGCGTCGTCCGAGAAGGAGCCGCTGACGGCGGAAATGGTCGGATCTGTCGAGAAGATCGCTCCGCCCGCCGCGCTGCCGCCCTCACCGCCGCCCGCCGCGTTGCCGCCCTCACCACCCTCACCCCCGTTCCCGCCGTGGCCGCCGGCACCGCCCTGGACGCTGATCTCGCTGTTGCCGCCGTTCCCGCCCGCGCCGCCGTTCCCGCCCATCCCACCGGTGCCGCCGGTGCCGCCGGTGCCGCCTGGGGCGCCGTTGGCTGAGTCGTTCGAGAACGCATCGTGCCCGAAGGAGGCGGCCGGACCCACCGCGTAGGCCGCTCCCCCTAGCGC
>JASHYA010000200.1 GCA_030043315.1 Acidimicrobiales bacterium | reverse complement strand
GACGAGTTCCTTGCTTTTCACGCACACTCAGTTAACATTTCTGTGGGATGGGACCCACGGCTCCGATTCCCTCTACCCGGCCTCGTCGTCGTGGAGAACCGGGACGGCACGTCTCTCGTTGGTGCGCACTCATCACGGCGACGCTCGCCGTCCTGACCCTCTCCTTCTCCCTCGCCTCTTTGGCAGGTGCCCCGAGTGCGGGGGCCTCGGGGCACCGCGTCACGACGATGTCGGCGGGGTCGGGCGCCGCGAGCGCGACGTCGTCGGGGTCGGGGACGACACCGACTGCACCGTCGGTGACGACAGGCACGACACCGTCGACCACCACGACGACGACTACGACCACGACACCGTCGGGGACCACCGCCACCACACCCCCGACGACAGGCACCACACCGCCGACCACAGGCACGACACCGCCGAGCACGACGACGACCACGACCACCACGACGACCACGGTGCCGCCGACCACCACCACGACCACCACCACGGTGCCGGCGACCAAGAAACCGACCGCGACCAAGCCCACCGGGACGCTTCCCGCGCAGGACACGGCGTACTGGTTGGACGACTCCACAGGCGCGGTGTACAGCTTCGGAGGCGCGCCGAACTACGGGTCCATGGCCGGCCATCACCTCGACAAGCCCATCGTGGGCATGGCGGCAGCGCCCACAGGAAAGGGCTACTGGGAGGTCGCGTCGGACGGCGGGGTCTTCGCGTTCGGCTCGGCGCGCTACTACGGCTCCGAGGGCGGCAGGAAGCTCGTCTCCCCCGTCGTGGGGATGGCCGCGGCACCCACAGGGCACGGCTACTGGCTGGTCGCGGCCGACGGCAGGGTCTTCACGTTCGGCTCGGCACACAACTACGGCTCCGAGGGCGGCAAGAAGCTCGTCGCACCGATCGTCGGCATCGCGCCCACGCGCACCGGTCATGGGTACTGGCTGGTCGCGGCCGACGGCGGGGTCTTCTCGTTCGGCAACGCGAGGTTCCACGGGTCGGTGGGCGGTCACGTCCTGGCAGACCCCGTCACGGGCATGGCGGCGATGCCGACAGGATCCGGGTACTGGCTCGTCACCACGAACGGTGCGGTGTACAGGTTCGGCGGTGCGGCGTCGCGCTACTACGGCTCGCTCGCCAACCAGCATCAGAGCCAGCGGGTCGTCGGCATCGCGACGCTGTACGACGGCAAGGGCTACTGGCTCACGGGCGCCGGCGGAGAGGTGACGGCCTTCGGCACCGCGGTCTACTGGGGTTCGACCCGCGAGCACATCCGCGGCAGGATCGCCGGAATCGCGACGGGCATCGGCGACGGCGACCCTGGCCCGCCGTCCTTCCAGTCGGGGAGCTACGGCTACGACGTGTCCCAGTACCAGTGCAAGGGCCGCTTCCCGGCATCTCCGCACCAGATCGGCATCGTCGAGATCGCCGGGTGGTCCTACGGCGCGGTCAACCCCTGCCTCGCCCAGGAGGTCACGTGGGCGGCAGGCGGGTTGAACCTCTACACCCTGGTGTCCTACGGCACCTCCACCACGCCGGAGCCGGGCTGCGTCGGCAACGCCGCCGCGCCGGTGAGCATCGCGTGCGACTACGGCTACGGCGCCGCCATCACGGCCTACGAGGAGGCGAGGTCGGTCATCGGCACACGGGTCGACGTGCCGTGGTGGCTCGACGTCGAGCAGATCGGCTTCTCCAAGTTGAGCCCGTCGACCGCGGCGAGCCGGTCCGTCGTGGTGGGCGCGTACGACGCTCTCCGGTACACCGAGAACATCAACACAGTGGGCTTCTACTTCTCACTCTCGGACTGGAACAACATCGTCGGCGACTACAACCCTTCGGCACCGCTCTTCCCGGCGTGGTGGACAGGGCCGACACCGGCCTTCAAGTGCGTCGACGCGCGCGCGTTTGCGCTCAGCCAGCACGACAGGCTGCCGGCAGGGCCGATCCAGCTCCTGCAGTACACCGACAGCGTGAACCGTCAACCCTTCGACGGCGACTACGCGTGTTAGGCCGAAGCTCAGGTTGGTCCTCCTGAGACGACGGACGGTCGTGCCGACCTTGGCGCCCGAAGCTGGTCAGCTCGTCGCCGCGTCGTTGTAGCGCTCGAGCAACCAGCGGCGGCGCGTGCCGCCGGCACCGGGGCTGCCGACGGTGGTGTTGCCCTCGCCACCGTCCCCCGCGTCGTCGAGCCGGTGCCACACGGTGAGCGAGGCGTGCGCCGTGTGCAGCCCGAGGCGCGCGACGCTCGGGTCGACGGGGAGGAAGCGGAGCATGCTCGCTTCGATGACCCCTGCGTGGGTGACGACGACGACGGTTTCCCCTTGGTGCGCCACGGCCAGACGCTCCAGCGCGGCGGCAGCCCGCTCGACGAAGCCGCTCCACCCCTCCCCACCGGGCGCGATCGGCCTCGCCGGGTCGGCGTCCCAGTCCGGCGGCTCGAACCGTGCGAGGTACTGGTCCCACGCCAGCCCGTCGGCCTCGCCCGGGTGCAGCTCGCAGAGCGCGCAGTCGGTCGTCACCGCAAGTGGCGTCTCGCCCCGGGTCGTGAGGCCCGGTGCGAGGATCTCCGCGGTGTCGACGGCGCGGCGCAGCACCGACGCGTACACCGCGCTCACCTGCCCGAGCTCACCGGTGCGGGCGAGCCGGTCGGCGAGCTTCGAGGCCTGGACGCGCCCGAGCGGCGTGAGCCCGGTGCAACCCTTCGG
>JASHYA010000199.1 GCA_030043315.1 Acidimicrobiales bacterium | reverse complement strand
CGACGCGGACGCGCTGCGGGTGATCAGCGAGCTCGGATGGTGGGTCGGGCTGGGACTTGCGAACCTGGTCGCGATCTTGGATCCCGAGCGGATCGTGGTCGGTGGGGGCCTCGGCCACGCCGGCGAGATGCTGCTCGGCCCGGCGCGCCGCGCGCTGGACGCGCTGGTGGAGGGGGGCGCCGCGCGCGGGTCGGTACCGGTCGTAGAAGCGGCGTTCGGGGAACAGGCAGGCGCCGTCGGGGCGGCGCTCTCCGCGCTCACGGGCGCGTTCGACTCCCAGTGAGCGGCGGCGTCGTCGGCGGCGGCGGTGTCGGCGACGCTGTGGGGGCTTTGGACGCCGTGGACGCCGTGGGCGCCGTGGGCGCCAGTGGGCGCCAGTCGGCGCCGGCGGGACCTATGCGTGGTGCTGACGGTAGGAGGCTTCTGCCGCGGCGACGTCTTCGAGGAGGTTCCCTAGGACGAGGTTCACGTCGTCCGGGTGGTAGCCGTAGGCAGCCCCGTCCTGCTCGGTGACGACCGGGCGACCTGTCCCGCTCGCATGGTCCACCTGCAGCCAGGTCGCGTCGCCCTCGTGCGCGCAGCGGGCGGTGTAGAGATCGGGGAACGTCACCCACGTCGTGGTCGGAGCCGGTGAGAGCCCGGGCACCTGGGAGCTCACGAACCACGGCGAGAGCGAACCGGAGCCACCGGCGAGCGCCGCGGGGTTCACGCACGCGACCCGCTGCCCCTTGGACGAGGTCTCGCCGGACTGGATGCTGACGCCCTTGCCGGCACGGCCGAACGGCGAGCCTGCCGGAGGCTCGGACGGGAAGCTCGAGTAGGCGATGGCGCACCCGGTCTCGCCGACCGCGTCGCACAGCGGCAGGTGGTGGAAGGTCGCGCCGACGAGGCGGCCGTTCGGCACCTGCAGGTTCCCGCCGGCCAGGATCGCGAGCACCGTACGATCGCGCAGCGACTTGTCCGGGTCGACCTGTGCGTGCAGGAGTCGGATGAGCATCGCGGCGCCCTGCGAGTGGCCGATGAAGATGATCGGCCGTCCATGGTCGTCGTGGGCGAGGAAGTCCTTCCACCCAGCGAGCAGGCTGTGATAGGCGGTGAGGACGGCGCGCCTCGGCATCCCCGCGATGCCGTACTTGATGATGTCGTCGAGGGTGGTCTGCCGGTACATCGGTGCCCACACGTCGCAGAGCTGGGAGAAGGGGGACGCCTGGGCGATCGCCGTGTCCCGTTCCGCTGCCTGGACGGCCAGGTTCGTGTTGAGCGTCGTCTGCGAGCTGACGGTCGGGTACACGTAGAAGCAGTCGAATCCCGATGGTGTCGACGCGGCGCCCGTCTCCACGTCGCGCTTGCCGTTCGCGCCGACGCTCGTCAGTGTCAGGGGATCCGTGCACGGGTCGTGGGGGAGTCCCGGGCGGCAAAGCCAGACGGTGCCTGTGCGCGTTCGGCCGGACTCGGCGCGAGACGTCCTCGTCGTCCCTGCCCCTGCCGTCACCGGGGTCGTCGCGACGGCGAGCGCGCCGGCTGCCACGACCGCTGAGCCGAGCACGACGAGGCGCCTGGGCAGAGGGCCGGCGGTCAGGCGGGCGAGCCTTGGCGTCACGGCTGATCCCCGTCGGCGTCGGGGCCTACCGGCGCGCGCCGGAAGAAGCGGTGACGGACGGTGCTCCACAACAGGAGTAGGCCGACGATGCCGACCAGCCCCCAGCGCAGGTGGCCCAGGGCGACGAGCACGGCTCCGGCCGCGATCAGCGCCACGGCGATGAGAACCTGCTGCCAGGTGTTCGCCCGGCTCGTCAACGCGCGAAGAACTGGTCCGGTGCCGTGCATCAGCCCTCCTCCTTTTCCTCTCGGACCTCTCGGGCGTCTCGGACCTCTCGAGCCTCTCGGGTCACCCGGTCCTCCCGGGCATCAAGGTCATCCGGGGCGAGGGCGAGGGCGGCCAGGGTCGCGACCGTGGTGTTCCAGGCCGCGGCCCCCACTTCGTCGATGAAGGTGCGCTCGGCTGTCCGCAACGCGGCGCGGATGACCTCGACCGTCCGGAGACCCTTGGCGGTGAGCACGAGGTCCGTTCGGCGCCGGTCTCCCTCGTTGGTCTTGCGCAGGACGAACCCCTCGGTGACGAGCGTGTCGACGACCTTCGACACCGCCTGCTTGGTGACCCGGCTGGCGTCGACCAGCTGGGTCGCGTCCCGGGCACCCGATGCCAGTGCCATGAGCAGCCAGTAGCCGGGACGCGGGAGGCCGGCGAGCTGTGCATCTCGGAGGTGTGCGACGACCACCGAGCCGTAGCGCTGGCTCACCCGCCGGAGCAGCCAAGGCGCGGACCGTGCCCAGCCCCGCCGTGTCACCGGGTCCGGCTGGTCAGGGCCATCGGTCACCATGATTGACAGTCTATTGCATTGACGGATATCTGGCAACCAGGTCGGGGCGGCCGGTGTGGATCCCGCCGGTCGCACCAGGCTCCGGTCGCACAGGCTCCGGTCGCGGTCACGGCGATCCTGCGCCGGGCACCTCCACCCGGACGACCTCGATCCGTCCGGCCGGTCGCCGGGCCCGGTGCGCGTCACTGCTCGGTGCCGTGAAGCAGAAGAGTGTCCGCCGGTCTCCACTCCCGAGCACGCACGCGAAGCAGGGCTGGCTCGTCGCGATGCGTGCGAGGATCCCGCCGCCCTTGCGCACCCGGATGCACTCGGGCGCCACCGCGTTCGCCACCCAGATCGCGCCCTCGGCGTCGCCGCAGATGCCATCGGGGTGACAGGAGCCGAGCGCGGCCCACTCGCGCCGGCTTTCGAGCGACCCGTCGTCACGGAGGTCGAACGCAGTGAGCCGCAGCGCGAAGGTCTCGGCGACCACGAGCGTCGACCCGAGCCGAACCATGCCGTTCGGGAAGCTGAGGTCCGTGGCGGCGACCTCCACGTCCCCTCCGGCGCCGACGCGGAGCAGGGACGTGAGTTCGAGCTCGACCCTGCGTCTGAGGTACTCGTGGAGGTCGAAGCCGAACTGTCCGACGAAGGCCGTGCCGTCCTCGAGGACGAGCATGTCGTTGGCGTCGCACCTCGCGTAGGCGCGGAGGTCGGCGTGAAGGCTCACCGTTCCGTCCTCCTCGCGCCGGAGCACGGTCCGGTCCTCCATCGAGACGGCGAGCAGCCGGCCATCGGGGAGCCACCCGAGGCCCGAGGGCCGGCCGGGGACCTCGAGCTCGCGACGTCGTCCCGAGCCGTCGGGCTCGATCGACCACACCGCGTGCGAGTAGAAGTCCGAGTACCACACGCGGCCGTCGCGCCAGCGGGGACCCTCGCCGAACGTGAGTCCCTCGACGAGCGTCGCGGCGGTCATCGGGATCGACGCGTCCGTCATGCGCCGCAGTCCAGCACGGTCACGGGGTGGGAAATGCCGAGCACGTGCAGCGGTACCGTTTGTTCGTGGCCTACTGGCTGCTGAAGGTGGTGCTGACGCCGCCCTTCCACCTGTTGTGGCGTGTGCGGGTCGAAGGCCGCGAGTATGTGCCGGGAGACGGTCCGGCGGTCCTGGCCGCGAACCACCAGTCCTTCTGCGACTCGCTCTTCCTTCCGCTCGTGGTGCCGCGCAAGGTCACGTTCCTCGCCAAAGCCGAGTACTTCGACTCGCCGAAGACGGCGTGGTTCTTCCGGGCGGTCGGCCAGATCCCGATCCGGCGCGGGAGCGGGAAAGAGGCGGAACGTGCCCTCGAGACTGCGGCCTCCGCGCTCGACGAGGGCAGGCTCGTGGCCATCTACCCCGAGGGCACGCGGTCGCTGGACGGGCTCGTCCACCGCGGTCGCACCGGGGTCGCGCGACTCTCTCGGGAGTGCGGGGTGCCGGTGGTGCCCGTTGGGATCCACGGCACGGTCGATGTCCAGCCGGTCGGGAAGCGCCTCATGCGCCCAGGCAAGACGGTGGTCGTCAAGTTCGGGCCTCCCATGCGCATGACCCCCGCGACGGACCGCGCGCACCCGCTCGCCGACCACGACCACCGTGAATGCCGCGAGTTCACCGACACGCTCATGCACGAGATCTCGCGCCTCTCGGGACAGCCGTACGTCGACGAGTACGTGCCCAAGAGAAGCTCGACGTCGTCGGCGGCCTGAGCTCGGTGGCTTTCGGGACGCAGAGGTCCCCGGTTCAAATCCGGGCAGCCCGACCACGTTTTCCCTGGTCAGGGGCTTCCTTTGCATTCGGCCGCTTTCACCCGATTTTCTCTATCGCGGGTCTATCGCGGGTGACGCTTCGCCCTCACGCTCCGCCCTCACGATCGACGCCTGCGCGTATGCAGACTCTCTCAGCCAGACCTCGGCCTGGAGCGCGAGGCCACCGAAGCGATCGACCCCGCGGTACGCGGCCAGCCTGGCCACGTTGGCAGCGAACGGCTCCAGCTCCAGGCATCCCCGCATGTCGTCTTCGATCGCGTCGAGCTCGGCGTCCCTCGCCTCCACCGTCGCCTTGTAGCGCAAGAACGTCTGGACGAGCACCCGGTCATCGAAGGTCTGGGTGCCGAGCCACTTGCGGTGCCGATCCGTCCAGGCGTCCCCGCCGCGCCAGATCCGCCCGTGACGGACCAAGAAGTGGCCGAGCCGGGCCTTGGCCCGGGTCAAGTCCTCCACCGCGTCGATCCGTGCCCGGCACAGGTCCCGGACGGCCCCCTCCTTCTTCGAGGGCACTCGGACCGCCACGAGCTCGCCTGCGCGGAACTGACGAACGAGACGCCGCGCGTCGCGCTTATCCGTCTTCACGCGATCGCCCGGGGCGAGGGGGATGAGGGAGGGAGCGATCACCTGGCACGACACCCCGAGCGAGCCGAGCAGCCGGTACAGCTCGTAGCCGAGCGGGCCCGCTTCGTAACAGGTGCGGATCGCCGCCGGCGAGGGGAACCCCTTCACGAAGCGCCGGATCGAGGGTTCGTCGTTGAAGAACCGGTCGATCGTCAGCGTCTCCTCACCGGGACGCAGAACCCCGGCGACAAGGACGTCCTTGCTCGTGTCGAATGCGATGTGGACAAGCTCGGCGGGACGGTGCACTCTGGGTATGGTCGGCTCCTCTCAGCGCGGCTGCTCTCAACGCAGCGTGTGGCTCCCCCAGCGGGACGACCACGTCGTAATCGTGGTGCTGGAGGAGCCGGGCGTTCCATGCTGACTTGACCGCCCTCGACGAGGTCAGGAGAGCGCTCGTCCACCGCACTGTTGCCGAGTGCTGGCCGATAGCCAGCGAGTGCTTCGAGCCGTATTTTGCGGGTGCTGTATTACAGGGCACGCACCCCGCCCCGCGGTCGAGGCAGCCAGGATGGCGACGAGGAGGGCTACCGGCACAAAGAGGTGGAAGCCGACGCCGGCGATCGACTCCATGCAGATCACTGGCTTGCTTGGCCGGCCGTCGCTGAACCCTTCCACGTAGCAGCGAGCAAGCGTGTCCAACCCGAGGACTGCCACTGCAGTGCCCCCGAGCTCGACGATGCCGCCGAGGACGACCAAGGCGGCGAAACTACGGCCTGCGTCCCTCCACGTCCCCCTCCTCTAAGAGTTCACGGAACTGCGCCTTGAGCGCCGGGTCCGATCGAACTTCGCTCACGAATGCCGCAACCGCATCGCCCGACAATAGATCCAGGAACTCCCTTGGTGCGCTTCTTGGCCTCGCGCGCTCTGAGCTCTGCTTCGCTGAGCTTCGGAGCGAAGCGATACGCCCTTCCCTCAGCGGTGTGGTCCACCGCGTCCTTCTTCTTGAGGTTGAGGAGGACGTTCAGCACGGTGGTGTAGGCGAGGGGTGCTTCCCGTCGACGGTTGACCACCTTCGCAACGTCGGCCGCGAGCGAGGGGCCGCGACGCCACAGCACTCGCATGAGCTCCGCTTCGAGGGGTCCGAGGCCGAGGGCTTCAGGAGCGGGACGACGTGGCATTAAGGGAAGTCTACGGATGCGAGATGTCGTCCCAGTGGATGGCTGGAGGGAGTGTTGGGATCTGAGCGCAGCTGTGCGCTCGTGCGTCTGTTCTTGGCACCGCGCGGTTGATGTGGCTTTCGTGGACAAGCCGATTTCGTGTTTTCCCTGGCGGTGACCCCCGGGGAGTTCACCCAGAGACGCGGGACGAGCGTGAAGACTCCTCCCTTTTTCTCCGCGGGAGATTACGACCAGAGAGCCTTGGTCCAATTCAGGGTTATTTCGGTCACCGTGGTGTTCCCGAATCGGGAGATCCACTTGGTCACGATCCCAAGGTCGGGATCGAAGGTAGCGACATACTCGTTGCAGCCCAATCGCACCAGTTCGGGAACGGCAGCCATCGCCTCTTCCGTCTCCAACGCTACGCCGGGAATGTGCAGTTCGGAAGGCCAAGGCCTGGGAAATACCACCTCCAACCCTTCGGGGACAAGCAGCCGGTGAAGTCCCAGATCGCCATAACTCACGTCTGGCCCCAAAACCTCAGCCTTGATCGGTGACGCGCTGATGGCGGTGGTCATTGTGTTGGCCCATGACACGCTGACGATCGGCGCCGACAAATCGGTGAACACGATCGCCAGTCGCCACGGGAGACGCTGGACCGCAAAGAGATAGCGGACTTCCAGGACCGCGGGTTCTCCGCCTGCATCTTCGCACGTGCTTGCGTTGTCGGTCTGATGAGGAATCCCGTGGAACAAGTCGCGGGCTGCAGACTCTGCGCGCACATCCGTAATAGATAGGCAACTCCCGGCCAGACTTTTCCACATTGGCCCTTGTTCGCCTAGCTTGCGGTCGCGTAGGTTGGCGAACATCTCATGCGCTCGGTGCTACCACACTTGCTGCTGGCCGTTCAACAGCGAGGCGGTGACAGTACGCACCGCACCGCGTGTGGTGCCAGGGTTGCCCACCCGCCTTCTGGCGCGCTTTACAGCTCTAGGCAGGGCTCGATTGATGGTGTCACTGTGACCGGCTGGGTGGGGGATTCAGCACCATGCGATGAGCCATGGGCGGCCAACGCTTGAACTGCAGAGAACGACTTCACGTCGATGGTCTTCGTAGCGGTGTTTGAGGTCGCTCCCTTCGTACCCTTGGCGTAGGCAGAGAGCGTCCATGTCCCAGTTGGACACGTCGCGGTGAGGGGCATTGACGGTGTCCTCGTGCAGGAGGTCACTGGGAGCGATGTTGATCCGCAGGTGCTCGTGTATTTGAATCCGTAGATCCCATGGGACAGCGTCCAGTGCAGCGTTATTCCTTGTGCTGGCCATCCGACCGACGTGATCGTGGC
>JASHYA010000198.1 GCA_030043315.1 Acidimicrobiales bacterium | reverse complement strand
CGCCGCTTCGCCTCCTCCATCAGCCCCCGCCATTCGTCGTGGCTGAGCGTGGTCTGCGCGAGCAGCGCCACCGGTGCCTCGTCGCCCAGGTCGCCGAGGCGGTCCAGGTCCTCCTCGGTCTCGATGAGGCGCACGGCGTCGGGCGCCACCGCCATCGTCCCGATCGCCTCCTCGTGACCCGCGTGGCCGATGTAGAGCACGGTGTAGCCCTTTCGGCTCCGGACCTCCACCTCGTGGTGGACCTTGGTCACGAGCGGGCACACCGCGTCGACGACGACCCCGCCGCGCCGACGGGCCTCCTCGACGACCTCGGGAGCGGTCCCGTGCGCGCTCAGCATGAGCGGCGATCCGTGCGGCACCTCCCGCACGTCGTCGACGAAGACGACCCCCTGGGCGCGGAACTGGTCGACCACGAGCTGGTTGTGGACGATCTCGTGGTAGCAGTACACGGGCGGCTCGAAGATCCGGACCATCCAGGCCAGGGCCTTGATCGCCTTCTCGACGCCGGCGCAGAACCCCCGCGGCTCTGCCAGGATCACGCGCTCCACGGCCACCTTGCCAGGTTACCGGCCGAGGCGGAGGATCCGGGGCCCGCGCCGGAGGGCTCCAGGTCGACGCGGCGGCCCAGGTCGGCGGGGAGAAGGGCAGGTGCGGGGCCGGCGGCTCCGAGGGCCGCGGACCGGGGGACGCAAGTGCGGGGCCGGCGACTCCGCGGGCCGTGGCGCCCTGCGGCGCCTGCGACGCAACGCAGGTCGGCCGACGGCCGCGGACTTCCCGCCCCGGCGTTGCCAGCAGGGCTGGCCCCGTCGTCAGCGGGCTGCTGCGCCTGGCGTCGGAGCCGAGCGGGGTCGCGGGCGCCCCACCCGAGCGCCGAGGTCCGCGCGGTTCTCGATGACGCGCGAACCTCGATGGCGTGCTCGTCATCGACGCCGCCAATGTCATCGGCTCTCGCCCGACCGGGTGGTGGCGGGACCGGGCAGACGCAGCGCGCCGTTTCGTTGAAGAGCTACGCGACGCTGCCAGAGACGGGCGGCTCCCCTTGCCCGCGGTGGTCGTCCTTGAAGGAGAGGCTCGCGTCGGCGTCACCGAGGCCGACATCGACGGTGTGCGGGTCGTGCACGCGGCAGGTCACGGCGACGACGCACTGGTGGCGCAGATCGATACAACCGGCGTCACCGTCGTCACCGCCGACCGCGGCCTCCGCGAGCGCGCTCACGAGCTGGGAGCGGAGACCGTCAGCCCCAGCTGGCTCTACGAACGGCTCCGAGCACCGCAACGTCACGGCGACGCCGAGACGAGGTGACTTCACGGTGCTGCTGGGTGGAACCACCGTCGCCTCGTGTCGGGCCGCAGTGACCGTCGGGCACAGTGTCGTGGCGCTTGCGCGCTCCGACCCGTCGTGTGAACGTCTCCTATGACCCAACAAAGGGAGCCTCTGTCCGTCGCTCGTTCGGGCGCCATGCTGGCTGGTGAGCGGTGGGGGGGTAGCGGTCCGGTCGTGATCATGCTGCATGAAGGTGTCGCGGATCGTCGCAGCTGGCGAGCGGTCGCCGAGGCGATCTGCGACCGTGCAGTCGCGGTCGCCTACGACCGGCGGGGCTACGGCGAGACCCCGCCCTCGACGGAGGAGTTCTCCCACGTCGACGACCTCTTGGCCGTGATGGATGCGGTCAGTCCGCTGCCCGTGTGGCTGGCGGGCACCTCAGCAGGCGGTGGCATCGCGTTGGACGCGGCGATCGGGGCGCCCGAGCGCGTCGCCGGTCTGTTGCTCCTCGCTCCCGGGATCAGCGGCGCGCCCGAGCCCACCCTCGACCCGGACACCGCTCGCTTCGACCGACTGCTCGAGGATGCAGCGTCGAGAAACGATGGCGATGAGATCAACCGCCTGGAGACCTGGCTGTGGCTGGACGGGCCTTCCCAGCCAGAAGGGCGAGTAGGTGGCGAGACGCGAGCCCTCGCTCTCGAGATGAATGGGATCGTGCTCAAGAACAGCACGCCCGAGGACGCCGGGAAGAGCAGCGTGGATAGCTGGAGTCGGCTCAGCGACGTGCGGGTACCCATCACCGTCGCCTGCGGGGACCTGGACATCCCGTTCCTCGTCGAGCGCTGCGAGGAGCTCGTTCGTCGGCTGCCGAAGGCCAACTACCGACCGCTCGAGGGGGTCGCTCACTTGTCCGAGCTCGAGCAGCCCTCGATGGTGGTCGCGCTGCTTGACGAGCTACTCGGGCTTGCCTGACTCCGGGCGTGCGATCTGGAGGAGCGTGTGCCGAGCGAGGATCTCGGTGCAGGCCCTTGGAGCTGCACGACACCGTGTAGACGGCCTCGCAGCGTCAGCGGGCGGGCCGACCCTGCTTCGACTGGCTAGGTCGCTCTGATCTCACGATGAAGGGTCTGGGTCCTTTGGACGTCGCCCGAGTAGCCACAGCAACGCCTTACCGGCCCGGCCGGGCTCCTGTGAGTGCTGGTGGTCGCCCCCGTAGCCCCCGGGCGGGGGCCCGGTCGTCTCCCCGCCACCCAACCCCGGGAGGGGGAGGGTATTGGGCTCCTCGTACTGGGGCACCTTCGGCAGTCTGTGCTTCGGCTTGCGTGGCTTGTCGCCCTTTGATCCCACGTCTCCATCATGCCCAGCCCGCGGGTGCCGAGCGTGTCGCTTTCCCGTGGCGGCCTGATCGTGCACGGCACACGATGTCGCATTCGACAGGAGGTCGCGTCCCGGACGCCGGAGTTGGGACGTTGCCTCTCCCTACCCTTCGGCGCCGATGTCACCGCCTCGGGCGAGGCGGACCGTCTATCTTTCGAGGAGTCGGTCCCAGACGAAGGGGGGCACCATGCCACTGTTCGGTCGGACAACGTCGAACCAGGGCGCGGCGACGTGGGAACCAGAGGCGGCGGCCGGACGGCTCTCTCACACTGCGGGCGCCGACGCAGCTGGTGTCTTCACCTCCGACCTGAGCGTCTCGGAGTACGCGTTGCTCGGTGAAGCCGGCTTCGAACCGCTCGGCTTCGTCGTCGGTTCGTCGATGTACCACATCGGTCTCCAGATCGCTCGATGGAATCAGAATCAAGAGCTGACAGTGCTCACGCAGGCCATGTACACGGCACGGGAGCTCGCGATGAACCGGATGCGTGCTGAAGCGGACCAGCTGGGAGCCGACGGGGTCGTCGGCGTCTCGCTCCGCATGCAGGCCTACGTCTGGGGTCAGGACGTGCTCGAGTTCCTCGCCACGGGCACCGCCGTCCGCTCTCTTGCAGGGGGTGGCGCCCATCGAGCACCGGATGGCCAGCCGTTCACCTCTGACCTGTCCGCGCAGGACTTCTTCCGGCTCCTGGCGGCGGGCGCGCTCCCCGTTGCGTTCGTACTCGGCACCTGCGTCTACCACATCGCCCATCAGAGTGCGTTCCAAGCGATGCGTCAGACCGGCCAGAACCAAGAGATGGTCCAGTTCACCCAGGGCATCTACGAGGCGCGCGAACTGGCGCTCGCGCGCATGCAGGATGAGGCGACCCACGCCAACGCTTCGGGCATCGTGGGAGTGTCGGTGACCGTCGCCAACCACGTCTGGGGAGAGCACGCGACCGAGTTCCTGGCAACGGGGACCGCAGTTCGGCGGCTCGCTGCCGAGCACCGACTGCCTGACACCTCTCCCAAGCCCACCTTCACCCTCGGCCTGGACACTTAATCCTGAAGGGAGGATGAGGTGGCCCTGGAATGGGAGCAGCTCATCGTCGACGCCGCCGATCCCGCCGCGCTCGGGCGGTGGTGGGCGACGGCCCTGGAGTGGGTCGTCGTCAACGACGATCCGGAGGAGTTCGAGATACGACCCGCAGCGGATCGAGTGCCCGGTCTCCTGTTCGTTCGTGTTGCCGAACAGAAGACGCTCAAGAACCGCTTGCACCTCGACTTCCGGCCCGACGATCGGGACGCGGCGGTGGCCCGGCTCCTCGACCTCGGCGCAGCCCGCGCGGATATCGGCCAAGGGGAGCGGACGTGGGTCGTCCTCAGAGATCCCGAAGGCAACGAGTTTTG
>JASHYA010000197.1 GCA_030043315.1 Acidimicrobiales bacterium | reverse complement strand
GGAAACCCGTGCCAGAGTCTTCGACATCGTCTGCTCTGCGAGCTGTCCGTCGCGACAGCCGAACGAGATCTCGACGCGTGGGTGGAACCGTCGGTTCAACGTGCGCATCGCTCGCGTGCGTGGTCCAGCGAGGAAGGCGGCGGCTTTTCCCGAAAGACATTGCGATTTCACGACGCCCGTAACTGCTTAACGGCGAGCGTGCCGGCACGTTCCTGCGAGCGTTGACGACTCAACGACGACTCCCTCCCACGCTTCGGAAGAGTTCACCGCAGGATCATCTTCGTGTAGGGCTCGCTTCGCGGTCCGTTCACCTCCCTTTCGTACCGTTGACGGCGATGGGTCGGCAGATCGGGGACGGTGCGAACTGGGTCGACGGGACGGCTAGAGACCGGGCCGGACGCAGTCCCGCTTCCACCGTGGTCGTGCTGGCCGACGTGGTCCCGCTGATCAGAAAGCGGCGGAGGATGGCCACCACGCTCGCGCGGGTCTGGATCCGCCTGCGCCAGGAGGCGGCGTCGGGGGAGCTCTCCCCCCGCTCCCCGACGCCGACTCCACCTTCTCACGGCTACTTCACGCACCCCTCCCGTGCGGGACGTCGAACCGGGACCGGTCTGTCCCACACCAAGACGGTGGGACCACCGCGCGACGCGGCATGAGCGCGACGTGAGCAAAGGCGCGGCGTGAGCACATGAGCACCCGCACACCACCCCGCCGGCGGGTGGATCTGAATTCCCACTTACCAGTTGGGAACACACATGGCCAGCCGGGCTTCCCCACGTCACAGGTCAAGCCGCCACCCGTCACCCGGGCAGCAGCGACCACCCCGATAGCCCCGACTCCGACGCTGCCCGAAACCGACACTCTTCCGTCAATCGGGCCCTCGGCGCCTGCGGTGGGGACCTCGACCGCGAGTTCGCCGCGACTCGGGCCCGCGCGCGACCGGCGGCCCATCGTGCTTGTCGTCGACGACGAGGAGTCCTACCGCCAGGCGCTCGCTTCGGGGCTCGCCCAGGAGGGCTTCGCGGTAGAGCTCGCGGGCGACGGCCACGAGGCGCTCAGGCTTTTCCATCGCGTCCATCCGGATCTGGTCCTTCTGGACTTGATGCTCCCCGACCAGTCAGGCGTTGAGCTCTGCCAGCGGATGCGGGCGGCTGCTCCGGTCCCCATCATCATGGTGACCGCACGGGACTCCGAGGTCGATGTCGTGGTCGGCCTCGAGGTCGGTGCCGCGGACTACGTGGCGAAGCCGTTCCGGCTCCGGGAGCTCGTCGCACGCATGCGGGCCGTGCTGCGTCGCGGCGCACCCACCCCCGTGCCGCAGGACGAGGTGCTCGTGCAAGGACCGGTCCGTCTGGACGCCGCTCGACGCGAGGTGACCGTTGAAGGCCGGCCGGTCGAGCTCTCGCGAAAGGAGTTCGATCTCCTCGCGCTCCTCATGGCGCAGCCGGGCCAGGTCGTGACCCGGGACTGGTGCATCGACCGCCTCTGGTGGGACCAGGAACTCGCGGACACGCGCACGCTCGATACCCATGTGAAGCGGCTCCGGCGGAAGATCGAACCCGATCCCGCACACCCCCGCCATCTCGTCACCGTCCGGGGCGTGGGATTCCGCTTCGAGCCCTGACCCGCTTCGCACCGGGCCGCGGCCCCGAATCGCCTGCTCGCCTCCGCCGGACACACGTCCCCGACAGCAGGGGGTGCCGGCCGGGAGACCCGCTGCGTCGTTGCATCTGCTGCCTCGTCACACCTGCTGGAGGTTGTCGAACCGGGCGTACTGGCCGAGGAAGACCAGATGGCAGGAACCGGTCGGCCCGTTGCGATGCTTGGCCACGATGATCTCCGCGAGGCCCCTCCGATCGATCGGCGTCTCGGGGTCGTAGAGCTCCTCCCGAAAGATGAACAACACGACGTCCGCGTCCTGTTCGAGCGAGTTGTGCGCGATGACGCCGTTGGCGATGAAGTTATGGGTCCCCTCCACGGTGGCGTCGAAGGTCGGCCTGACGCCGACCGGGGAGATCTCGACGACCTCTTCCCACGAGACGTCTGAGGTCGCAAGCCCCTCGAGCACTCCGTCGCGACAGTCCGTGACGAGGTGAGCGCGTCGTCTTGCCGAGTATCGATGCGGTCGCACGTAGGTCGTCTCGGAGACGGCGGTCTGCAGTGCGGGATCCATGCCGGCGTGTACTTCCGACGGGTGGATCCCGAGCCCACCATCGGTCCAGCCACCATCCGGCGTCGGCGCCCCATCGAACCGGGGCACCGCGAGGTGCACACCAATGGCGATCTCATCGAGTCGCCGCCACCCCGCGACCGTACGAAACCTGTGGTTTGCCGTCGCGTCCACCTCGTGGCCCGAACGCAGGCGGACCCGGAACACCGGCTTGTGCCCCGAGGCGAACGCCTTGACGAGCCGGCGCGGCACGAGCTTCCACGTCGCGTCATCGAGCGACCAGACGACCGGTTGTTCCTTGCTCAGCACGAGCTCACCGAGCGTCACTTCCCCCCCGCCGTCCGCTCGGAGCAGCCGGGTCGACGCGGGCATGCACCCCGACTCGCGTAGGTCCGACAACATCGGCCGTTTGTCCTGCCGGGCTTCGAGGTTGCGTGAAAGCTGCGAGAGCGCGACCACGGGACAACCGAGCTCGCGAGCCAGGATCTTGAGGCCCCTGCTGATCTCGGACACTTCGACCTGGCGGTTCTCAGCCTTACCGCGCCCAGTCATGAGCTGCAGGTAGTCGACGACCACGAGCCCGAGATCGCCCTCGCTCTTCTTGAGCCGGCGGGCACGCGCCCGGATGTCCATCACCGTCAGGTGCGGGTTCTCATCGATGAAGATCGTCGACTCGCTGAGCCGGCTCACCGCGGCACCGACCTTTCCCCAGTCGCTGTCGTGGAGGTGACCCGTGCGCATCCGCTGCGAGTCGACCCGCGCTTCGGACGCGAGCAGCCGTTGCGTGAGCTCGAGGTGGCCCATCTCGAGTGAGAAGAGCAGAGCCGGGCGACGCAGCACGGTGCCCACGTGAGCGAGCATCCCGAGGGCCAAGCTCGTCTTCCCCATGGCAGGCCTCGCACCGACGATCGTAAGGCTCGCGGGCTGGAGACCAGCGAGGATGTCGTCGAGCTCGCTGTAGCCGGTCGCGACGCCGGTGACGCGCGTGCTCCGGTGCGAGAGCTCCTCGATTCGGTCGAGACTGGGCCCGATGAGGTTCCGAAGCGCCTCCACCGAATCGGTGGTACGGCGTTCCGAGAGATCGAAGACGAGGCGTTCCGCCTCGTCGATCGTTGCTGTCACGTCGTCGGGCACCGCGTAGCCCATCTCAGCGAGCTCACCGGCAACGCCGATCAACCGCCGAAGGAGAGCGTGCTCCTCGACGATGCGTGCGTAGTGTCCCGCGTTCGCGAGCGACGGGGTGTTCGCCTGCAGCGACACCAGAACGGTGGGATCGCCGACCTGGTCGATGAGGCCCCGTCGCCTCAGTTCGTCGGCAACGGTGACCGCGTCGACCGGTTCGCCGGCCTCGAACAACGACACGATCGCCCCGAAGACGTGACCGTGGGCCGGCTTGTAGAAGTCCCCCGGCGAGCACGTCTCGATCGCCGCCACGACTGCGTCGCTCGAGAGCAGCATCGCCCCGAGCAGCGACTCCTCGGCATCCAGGTCGTGCGGCGGGACCCGAGGCTGGCGACCGCCGATGGTCGCCAGCCCGGTGCCGCCCCCCCCTGTGAAGGCCCCTTCTGTGCCGCCCGCAGGAACGCCGGGGCGGGTCCGGCGTGGGCGTTCGTCGTCGAGGGCCTGCACCATGGTCTACCTACCTTGTGCGAACCGGGCTGTTGATGTGTAGACCCGAAACTTGGGGATTTCGGGGTCCATCTCCCTGGACAACCCTGTGAACATGGCTGTGGATAACCAGGGCGCCCTGTGGATGGCGGGGACGCGCTGGCACGCACCATCGTGCAAGACGGGTGTGACTCCGCCGGGGGACGCAGTCGGGACACAGAAGGACACAGAGGCCGCAGAGGGGAGCGCGACGAGACCCCCGCAGAGGTTGCCGAACGTGGGCTCAGGAAGCCGCCGACCAGCTGCGGCCGGCGTCAGTCGGCCGGGACGACCTCCACCATGACCGGCGTCACGACGTCGCCGAACAGCCGGATGATCACCTCGTACGTCCCGGTCGCCTTGATGGCCTCTCCGAGCACGACCGCCTGACGGTCGAGCTCGACGCCAGTGTGTTCACGGGCCGCGGCGGCGATCTCGGCCGCCCCCACCGATCCGAAGAGCCTTCCGGTCGACCCGGCGCGGGCGCTCACCCGCAACGTGGCACCCGCGAGCACCTTCGCCTTCGTCTCCGCCGCCTGCCGGTCGTTCGCCTCGCGTAGGTCACGGGCCCGCCGCATCGACGCGGCCTGTGCCTGGATCCCCTGGGTGGCGACGAGACCGAGGCCCCCCGGAATCAGGAAGTTCCGCGCGTAGCCATCGGCGACGTCGACGATGTCGCCGCGCCGCCCGATGCCGTCCACGTCGTTACGGAGCAGGACCTTCATCGCTCCTCACCCTCACCTGCCGCCACCTCGGCCCGGCCACCACCGGCACCACCACCGGCACGATCGGAACCATCGGCACCCGGGGAGGCGGCGTCGCCGGCGGAGAGCCCGCCGTCACGGTCGACCGTCGCCACCTCCGCGTCGTCGGCTCCTGTCACCCGCTCCGTCTCCTCTTCCTCGACGGACGCCGCGGATCGCTCCGCGTCGGGCGCACCCAGCCCTTCACGGCCGCGGTCGGCGTCCTGCAGCGCACCGGGACCACGGTCGCCCCGCTCGCCACGGTCACCGCGCTCGCCACGGTCACCCCGGTCACCCCTCTCGCCACGGTCACCGCGCTCGCCACGGTCACCGCGCTCGCCTCGGTCACGGCCACCACGCGCACCCGGGCGCTCCGTAACGGTTCGCTGCGTGTACGGAAGCAGGACGAGCTCCCGTGCGGTCTTGATCGCCTCGGCGATGTCACGCTGGTGCTGCGCGCAGTTCCCGGTGACGCGGCGCGAGCGGATCTTGCCGCGGTCGCTCATGAACTTCCGCAGAAGCGGTACGTCCTTGTAGTCGACCCAGTCCACGCCGTCGCGGCACAAGGCACACGGCTTCTTCTTGATCCTGCGGTTGAGGTCCTTTGGGGCGCGGCGGGAGGTCCCACCGCGGTAGTTGCTACGCGCCATCAGAAGGGCTCCTCGTCGTAACCGAACGCGGTGGAAGCCGCGGTCTCTTCTTGCCGGGGTGGCGGCGCCTGCCGCCCGCCACGGGGCCCATCGGAGGGCCCGCGCCGCTCGTTCTTCGTGACCTGTGCCGTGGCCCACCGCAACGAGGGGCCGATCTCGTCCGCGACCACCTCGATCTTCGACCGGCGGTCACCGTCGGGCGTCTCCCAGGACCGCTGTTCGAGCCGCCCGCACACCACCACCCGCGCGCCGCGCGAGAGGCTCTCGCTGACGTTCTCCGCCATCTCACGCCAGCACACGACGTCGATGAAGCTCGTCTGCTCCTCCCACTCCTGGGTCTGACGGTTCTGCCAGCGCCGGTTCACTGCCAGACCGAAGGTCGCCGTCGGCTGGCCCGTGTTCGTGAAGCGCAGCTCGGGATCCCTCGTGATGTTGCCCACGAGCGTCACGCTGTTGTCCGGCATGGTGTCTTCCTCCTCATTGCTCTCCGTCGCGCCACGTCGCCTCGGACGGGTCAGCCCGCCGTCGGAGCGGTCGCGTCCGCTGGGATCGCCGGCGCCGCCCCCTCTTGGACGTTGTCCGGCGGTCCATCATC
>JASHYA010000196.1 GCA_030043315.1 Acidimicrobiales bacterium | reverse complement strand
CAGGAGGCGGTGCTCGAGGAGCCCTTCGTCCTGTTCTTCAACGCGAAGATCAGCGCGGTCCACGACCTCGTGCCCGTGCTCGAGAAGGTGATGCAGGCTGCAAGGCCTCTCCTGATCGTCGCCGAGGACGTGGAGGGTGAGGCGCTCGCCACCCTGGTGGTGAACAAGATCCGCGGCACCTTCACCTCCGTTGCCGTCAAGGCGCCCGGGTTCGGGGAGCGCCGCAAGGCGATGCTCCAGGACATGGCGACCCTGACCGGCGGTCAGGTGATCTCCGAGGAGGTGGGCCTGAAGCTCGAGAACGCGACGCTGGACCTCCTCGGCCGGGCCCGCAGGGTGATCGTGACGAAGGACGACACCACCATCGTGGAGGGCGCCGGTGCGGAGGCCGACGTGAAGGGCCGCATCGCCCAGATCAAGCGGGAGATCGAGGAGACCGACTCCGACTGGGACCGCGAGAAGCTCCAGGAGCGGCTCGCCAAGCTCGCTGGTGGCGTCGCCATCGTGAAGGTCGGTGCAGCCACCGAGGTGGAGCTGAAGGAGAAGAAGCACCGCATCGAGGACGCCCTCTCCGCCACCCGCGCCGCGATCGAGGAGGGCATCGTGGCGGGCGGCGGCACCGCGCTCCTTCGCAGCCGGGAGGCCGTCGACAAGGTGGCGGCAGCGCTCGAGGGCGACGAGGCGACCGGTGCGCGCATCGTCGCCAAGGCGCTCTCCGAGCCGCTCCGCTGGATCGCGCTCAACGCCGGTCTCGAGGGTGCGGTGTTCGTGCGCCAGGTGGAGTCGGAGACCGGCACGGCAGGGCTCAACGCCGCTACCGGCGAGATCGTCGACCTCGTGAAGGCGGGGATCGTCGACCCGGCGAAGGTGACCCGCTCCGCGCTACAGAACGCGGCGTCCATCGCCGGGCTGATGCTCACCACCGAGGCGCTCGTGGCCGACAAGCCCGAGAAGCCGCAGCCGGCCCCGGCGGGCGCCGGCGGAATGGGCGGCATGGGCGGCATGGGCGGCATGGGCGGGATGATGTAGCCACCGGTGGTCACCGGTCGAAAGACCCTGACGACCGTGAGGTGATCCCGACGTGATCCCCCGTCCCCCCACGGCCGAGCCGGGCGGCCCGCCCCCGTGGACCCCCAGGCGGGGGATCACACTTCGGACGGTGCTGGGCGCGCTCGCGCACGCCGGGCGGAACCTCCGGGACGGACCCGTGCCGACCCCCCTCGGTGTCGGTGACTCCGGCCCCGGCCCCGGGGCGCCGCGGGGCGACGCTGCCCCCTCCGCGGTGCTGGTCGCGCTGTTCGAGGAGGACGGCGAGGCCCGCGTGGTCCTCACCCGGCGCTCGGTGCAGCTGCGCACCCACCGAGGGCAGGTGAGCTTTCCCGGAGGCCGCGTCGAACCGGGCGAAGACGCGATCGCCGCCGCGGTGCGCGAGGCCCGCGAGGAGATCGGCCTCGACCCCGCCCTTGTCCGGCCCGTCGGCTACCTCGCAGCGGCGTCCGCCTTCTCCACCGGCGAACCGATCACGCCCGTCGTCGCGACGCTTCCCTCGAGGCCGGACCTGGTGGCGAACCCGGACGAGGTGGACCGGGTGTTCGACACCTCGCTCGCCGACCTGGCCGCCGGCTTCAGCGAGGAATGGTGGAGCGAGCCCGAAGTGGGCAGGTTCGCCATGTACTTCTTCTCGGTCGAGACAGAGACCGTCTGGGGCGCGACGGCTCGCATGCTCGTCGACCTGCTCACGACCGTCCTCGTCGACGGTGGACGGGGCGGCTGACCGCCGGCTGATCGCCCGCCGATCGTCGCTCGGAGCGGACCTCTGTCCCGGAGGTCGGCCGGTACAGTGGCACGACAGGGACGGCGGCGTGGACCAACGGCGGCGCGGACCACTGGAGGACAGTCGTGGCAGACATCGAGATCGGGATCTTCAAGTCCGGGCGACGGGCGTACGGATTCGACGACATCGCCATCGTGCCTAGCCGCCGGACCCGTGACCCCGAGGACGTCGACATCTCCTGGGAGATCGACGCGTACCGCTTCGGCCTGCCGCTCCTCGGGGCCGCGATGGACGGCGTCACGAGCCCGCGCACCGCGATCGAGCTCGGCCGCCTCGGAGGGCTCGGGGTGCTGAACCTCGAGGGGCTGTGGACCCGCTACGAGGACCCGATGCCCCTGTTCGAGGAGATCCGCGAGCTCGACGACGACAAGGCCACGCCCAGGATGCAGCAGATGTACCAGGAGCCCATCAAGCTCGAGCTCGTCTCCGCGCGCATCAAAGAGATGAAGGAGTCCGGCGTCGTGACCGCCGCGTCGGTGACCCCACAGCGGACCGAGGAGCTCGCTCCCGCCTGCCTCGCGGCGGAGCTCGACGTGCTCGTCGTCCAGGGCACGGTCGTGTCGGCAGAGCACGTGTCGAAGTCCACCGAGCCTCTGAACCTGAAACGGTTCATCCGCGCGTTCGAGATCCCCGTGATCGTCGGAGGTTGCGCGTCGTACCAGGCGGGGCTGCACCTCATGCGCACGGGCGCCGTGGGTGTCCTCGTCGGGGTCGGCCCCGGCAATGCGTGCACCACCCGGGCGGTGCTCGGACTCGGCGTCCCGCAGGCGACCGCGATCGCGGACGTCGCCGGGGCGAGGATGCGCCACCTCGACGAGACCGGCGTCTACGTGCACGTGATCGCGGACGGCGGGATGTCCAAGGGCGGCGACGTCGCCAAGGCGATCGCCTGCGGCGCGGACGCCGTCATGCTCGGCTCCCCGCTCTCGTCCGCGGTCGAGGCGCCCGCCCGGGGCTTCCATTGGGGGATGGCGACCTTCCACCCCACGCTTCCACGCGGCACCCGGGTGCGGACCGGGGTCCGTGGCACGCTCGAGGAGATCCTCCTCGGCCCCGCCCACGAGAACGACGGGCGGATGAACCTCTTCGGCGCCCTGCGCACGGCCATGGCCACCTGCGGCTACGAGACGGTGAAGGAGTTCCAGAAGGCCGAGGTCATGGTCGCCCCAGCCCTGCAGACCGAGGGCAAGCAGCTCCAGCGGTCCCAGGGCGTGGGCATGGGCCACTGAGCGCGACCGGCGACCTCACGAGCGACCTGAACCCGGCGCAGCGCGCCGCGGTGGAGCACCGCGGCGGTCCGCTGCTCGTCGTGGCGGGTGCGGGGTCCGGCAAGACGAGGGTCCTCACTCGGCGCATCGCGCACCTGCTCGCGAGCGGCGACGCCGCGCCGTGGGAGATCCTGGCGATCACCTTCACCAACAAGGCGGCCGACGAGATGCGTCGGCGGGTTGTCGACCTCGTCGGCGCGCGCGCCGAACGGATGTGGGTGTCGACGTTCCACTCGGCGTGTCTGCGGATGTTGCGCATGCATGGCGGCCGGATCGGCTACGACAGTGCGTTCACCGTCTATGACGACGCCGACTCGCGCCGGCTCATCGAGCTCGTCGAAGACGAGCTGAATGTCGACACGAAGCGGTTGCCGCCGCGTGCGGTGCAAGCCGTGATCTCCCAGGCGAAGGCGGAGCTCGTCGGCCCGGCCCGCTTCGTCGAGGAGGCGTCCTGGGGTGCGGACCCCTTCCGCCGCCGCATCGGCGACGTGTACACCGAGTACCAGCGGCGGCTGCAGTCCGCCAACGCCATGGACTTCGATGACCTCCTCTTCCAGGCGGTCGTCCTGCTGCAGTCGTGCGAGGACGTCCTTTTGGCCTACCGCCGGCGGTTCCGCCACATCCTTGTCGACGAGTACCAGGACACGAACCACGCACAGCACGAGCTCGTGCTGCTCCTCTCACGTGAGCACGGCAACGTGACGGTG
>JASHYA010000195.1 GCA_030043315.1 Acidimicrobiales bacterium | reverse complement strand
CCCGCGACGACGTCTGTGGGGACCCGGCGTCCAACATCAGCAAGCAGCGAGGCTCACGGTGCGGGCAGCAGCATCACCCGCATGCGGTGGCGCGCCGCGACAAGAGGCTCAACCGGCCTCGCGGCGACGGAGTTGCTCGGGCGAACCCTGCACAACCGGTGCCTACGGCTCACACCACCCTCATTGCGGCGTGAGAGACAGCACGGGGGAGGCAGGGATCCCCGCCCTTCAGGGCGGGGAGGACGTCAAGGTGTCCGCCGCCCTCACGCGTTGACGGGGGCGCTACCGCACGGCGCGCAGGGTGCCGACGTCGCGGGTCAACCTTTCGGCAGGACGGCCGCGCAGACCTTGTAGCAGTGCGCCGCGCGCGGGCTGCTCACCGCGACCAGGAGGTAGTGCGGGGAGAAGCCGAAGGCCGCGGTGAGCTGCTTGCCCGCGAGTCGGTCGCGGCGCGACGCGTCGAGCGCACGGATCGCACGCTCGTCCTCGACGGGGAGCCAGACGTCGTCACGCTCCCAGCCGAAGCGGACCCAGGTCGACCCGTCACGGCGGCGCATGAGCTGCGGTCCGCGCGTCGGATGGATCAACGCGACCGAGGGTCGCAGCCCTCGGAAGTCCCAGTACGGCGCAGAGGGTCCGTGGAACCCGAGCAGCGGACCGTCGTGGGTGGCCGCGAGGCGGGCGAGCATCTTGCGGACTCGCCGTCCGCGGAGCGGCCCGATACGGCGCGGGGGCGCGGCGACCGTCACGGCTTCGGGCTGGGCCAGGTCGTCGCATTCGGGGTCGTCGGCCAGCGTCGCTCCCACCACGTCGAAGGGGGAAAGGTCCGGCGCATGGCCGTCCGGCCAGGTGATCCGCAGCCGCAGCAACGACCGGGACGCCAGGTCGACGGCCGTCGTCCCATCCTGCGTGCAGGCGAGCACGAGGAGCCGGAGCTCGGCGCCGCCCACCATGAGCGTCCGGTCCCGGCGCACCACCCCGCGGAGGAGGGCACGGCCACGGGGGGCACGGCCGACGCGGGAGGGGGCACGTGGTGCCGTCTCGCGGGCCGGCTCCGGAGCCGCGGTCTCCGGCTCGGTCGTGGTCTCGGTCGTTGTCCCCCCGCGGACGCCCAGCTCTGGGGCGGAGCCGCCCGGGAGGGCCACGGCCACCGCGGCGGTGAGGTCCTCGCCGGCGGCGTGGCTGAGCTTGTTCGCACCGGGCTTGCGCGCGTGCGCCGGTGCATGCCGTTCTTGGCGTCTCGTGCCGCGCACGCGGTTCCCCTCCTCGGTCCGCTCCCGGCTGCCCGGGGCGGTCACCCGAGACTACCGGCGAGGTGCGGCCACGAGGTGGTCAAGCTGGGCGCCGAGCGCCGCGGCGTCACGGGCGGGCCGTTCGCAGACGAAGCGCCGGCACACGTACGCCGCGCCCGGTTCCCGGCCCGCCCACAGAGGGCCCTCGGCCGGTCCGCCCCACGCGACCACGGCGTCGGGGAGCCACCGACGGCGGACGGCGGTGAGCAGCTCCGGGTGGTCCCCAGCGACGACCACCTGGGCGCCGTTGTCCACGAACGCGAGCGCGAAGAGCATGTCGGCGACGGCGAGCGGCTGACCGAGCGTGAGCGGGGAGACCAGCTCGAGGATCTGCGTCCCGGTCGTCGTCCAGCGCGCGGTCCCGGTGAGCGCGCCGAGGCGTAGGAGCGCGATCGCCGCGACGGCGTTGGCGGACGGCACCGCGCCGTCGACGACGTCCTTCGCCCGTGCGACGAGCAGTTCTGCGTCGTGTCCCGTCGTGAACAGGCCGCCGCGCGCCGCGTCCCAGAAGAGCTCGAGCATGCCGTCCGCGGCTTCTTCTGCACGACCGGTCCAGCGCGCGTCCCCGGTCAAGGTCGCGAGCCGCATGGCGCACTCGACGACCCACGCGTAGTCCGCGGCGAACGCCGGGACCCCGCTCTCGGCGGAGCGCAGCCACCGGCCGTCGGCCCGGCGGTTGCGGGAGAACAAGTACTGGGCGGCTTCGAGCGCGCGCCCTGCCCAGCGCCGGTCGTCACACGCCCAGGCCGCCTCGGCGAGCGCGGCGGTGAACATCGCATGCCACTCCGTGAGGACCTTGTCGTCGCGCGCGGGCTGGGTGCGGTGACGGCGCGCGGCGAGCATCGCCCTCCTCCCGGCTTCCACCTCCGGCGACCGGGCGAGTCCCGCCCCGAGAGGGCGGTGGAGGACGGTCCGCCCGAAGAAGTTGCCGTGCTCGGTCACCCCCCACCACTCGCACAGGGTCGCAGCGATGGCCGCGACATCCGGCTCGCGTCCGGTGCCCGTCTGTTCGTCCGCGGCCTCGTATGCAGCGTCGAGCGCCGCGCGCACCTCCGCGGGCTTCCACGTCGCATGGCCGCCTTCCTCGCCCGCCGCGTCCGCGTCGAGCGACGCGCAGAAGCCGCCGTCGTCGGTCGACAGTGAGCCGGTGACGAAGTCGATGGTCTCCTGCACAACCTGGAGGTATGTCGGCGAACCGGTGACCTGCCACGCGTGGAGGTACGCGCGCACGAGCAACGCCTGGTCGGTGAGCATCTTCTCGAAGTGCGGCACCAGCCAGCGCGCGTCGGTCGAGTAGCGCGCGAAACCCCCTGCAAGGTGGTCGTAGATGCCGCCCGCGGCCATCGCGTCGAGCGTCCTCGTGGCCATGAACCCCGGGCCGGCCTCGCCGAAGGGGTCCGCGCCCCCGAGCGCCGCGCGCATGCACAGCTCGACGAAGGACGGCCTCGGGAACTTCGGTGCCGGGCCGAAGCCGCCCCAGGCCGCATCGAACCGCTCGGCCAGCTCCGCCACGACGTGGTCCGACACCGGATCCCACCCGGCCCGGTCTTCCGGCGGGAGCGGCGCGAGCCGGTCGACGACGCGCGTCTCGTGCTCGAGCGCGTCGGCGAGCGCAGAGGCCTGGGCTTCGACCTCGTCGCGTCGATCGGCCCACGCGCCCCTGACCGCGCCGAGCACATCCCGGAACGACGGCATGCCGCGGCCGGTGGACGGCGGGAAGTACGTCCCGGCGAAGAACGGGCGACCGTCCGGCGTGCAGAAGACCGACATCGGCCAGCCGCCCGATCCGGTCATGGCCTGAACCGCGGCCATGTAGACGGCGTCGACGTCGGGGCGTTCCTCGCGGTCGACCTTCACCGAGACGAACGACGCACCGAGGAGCTGCGCGATCTCGGGGTCCTCGAAGCTCTCGTGGGCCATCACGTGGCACCAGTGGCACGCGGCGTAGCCGATGGAGACGAAGAGCGGCTTGTCTTCATCCTTCGCCCGTGCGAACGCCTCCTTTCCCCACGGGTACCAGTCGACGGGATTCTCGGCGTGCTGCCGGAGGTAGGGACTGGAGGCGTCGCGCAACCGGTTCACCACGTCGATGGTAGGGGAGGCGTGGCGTCGGTATGGTTGTCCGCCGTGGACGTGCGGCTCGACGGCAAGGTCGCGCTCGTCACCGGTGCGAGCCGCGGGATCGGCCTGGCGATCGCGCGGCGCTGCGCGGAGGCGGGCGCCGCGGTCATGTTGTCGTCGAGGAATGCCGAGGCCCTCGAGGCGGCCGCGCGCGAGCTCGCCAACGAAGACGGCGATGTCGCGTGGCATGTCGCGCACGCCGGGGACCCCGAGCAGGCCGTCGCGTGCGTCGACGCGACCATCGAGAGGTTCGGCACGCTCGACGTCCTCGTGAACAACGCCGCGACCAGCCCCCACTTCGGCCCGGTCCTCGAGATCGACCGCGGACAGGCGACGAAGACGGTCGAGGTGAACCTGTTGGGCGTCCTCTCCTGGTGCCAGGCGGCATACCGCGCGCGCCTCCAAGCTCGGGGCGGGTCGATCCTGAACATCGCGTCCGTCGGCGGGCTCGGCCCCGAACCCGGCATCGGTTGGTACAACGCCACCAAGGCCGCCCTCGTCCACCTCACCCGCCAGCTCGCGTACGAGCTGGCGCCCGCAGTGCGGGTGAACGCGATCGCGCCGGGACTCGTCCGCACCCGCTTCGCCCGGGCGCTCTGGGAGCCGAAGGAAGAGGTGGTCGCCTCGCGCATCCCGATGCGCCGCATCGGCGAGCCTGACGACGTCGCGGCGGCTGCGGTCTTCCTCGTCTCCGACGAGGCGTCGTGGATCACGGGCTCGATCCTCACCGTGGACGGCGGGTCGACCAGCCTGCCCTCTGGGGGCATCGGCTGAGGTCCGGTCGGCGGCGGCGG
>JASHYA010000194.1 GCA_030043315.1 Acidimicrobiales bacterium | reverse complement strand
GAAATGCGCGACCTGCTCGGGCACGGTGCCGACTCGCCGGTAGGCCCGAGACCCGGCCTGGATGCGATTCCCGTCGTCACCTGGCTCATGTGCTTCGGAATCCCTTGTCGGACGAGGGTCAGCGAAGGAAAACAGTCGCTGCTTGACGTTTGTGCGGAGGAAAGCGTACCCTGCACCAGACTGTGGGATGGGTCGGGGGGTCGACGAAATGGTCGTCACGACTTCTAACGACTGGGAAGGGTGAGCATGCCGGCAGCCACTGCCCGGCTCACTCGCGCTGTCGGCGGCCCGCCCGGGGGGTGCGGAGGGGTGGATCCGTCGATCTCCGCAACGGGTCCAGCAGCGACCCAGGAGTGGCACACTAGCCCTAAGGGGGGCATCCCAATATGAAGAGACTCAAGCATCGGGTGTTCGTCACGCTGGCGATGACCATATGCGTCGGCATGGTCGCGTTCGCTCTTGTGGGCGTCCTGCCCGCGGGGGCACGGTCAAAGGGGAAAGCTGGTAGCGGCAGCGTCACGTTCGCCGAGATCGTCGGTGAATCGCCGGACTACTTCTTTCCGATGAACACCGCGTCCCATTGGACAGTCGGCTACGAACCGTGGGCCTCCTATCTCATGTGGTCGCCTCTTTACATTTGGGGGAAGGACGGCAAGGCGGAGTTCAACGAGACACGTTCGGTCGGAGAGACGCCCGTCTTCAGCACGAACTCGGCAGGAGACACGGTCGTCACAATCACGCTGAAGAAGCGGTATTGGTCGACAGGGAAGCCCGTGACCACCCGAGATGTCGAGTTCTGGATGAACCTCTTCTACGCCAACAAGACAACAGTTGCCTTCTACGACCCGAAGGCGTTCCCGACAAATGTGAAGAAGATCAACTATCTGTCGTCGACGAAGTTCCAGATCGTCTTCGACAAGAAGTACAGCACGTTGTGGCTGGAGGGGGACGTACTGACCGACATCACGCCGATCCCCCAGCAGGCGTGGGACAAGACGTCGACAAGCAGCCCCGTGGGTACAGACGACACGACCACGAGCGGCGCGAAGGCCGTCTACAAGTACCTGCAAAAGGAAGCGTCGTCGGCTTCGACGCTCGGTACCAATCCGCTCTGGAAGGTGGTAGACGGACCGTTCCAGATCAGTTCTTACGACGTGACGAACGGCAACATGTCCCTAGTCCTGAACCCGAAGTACACGGGGCCGAAGTCATCGAAGGAGATCTCGAAGCTCACAGAGATTGCCTACACCAGCAACACCGCGGAGCTCGACGCGCTCGTGAGCGGCACGCTCGACGTGGGCTATGTGCCGCTCACAGAGCTGAAGTCGATCCCGAAGCTCGAGTCCTCGGGCTACAAGACTGCAACATGGAGGCTGGACGGCTGGGGCGACCTGGGGCTGCAGTACAACAAGGACCTCAGCTCGACTCCGATCTTCGAGCAGCAGTATGTCCGAGAGGCACTGGTCCACCTGCTCACAATGACAGCGATCGTCAAAAAGATCTACCACGGACACGGCTATTACGCTTCGAGCCCGGTCCCCAATCCGAGCGGTCATACATCGGATGTGACGCCGACCGGGGCGAAGGATCCGTATCCCTACAGCATCTCGAAGGCAAAGAAGCTGCTCACCGACCACGGGTGGCACGTGATACCCGATGGCGTCACGACGTGCGTCAAGCCGGGCACGGCCTCCGACGAGTGCGGGAAGGGGATCTCCAAGGGAGCGAAGATGAGCTTCAAGGTCCTCGGGACCGAGACAACAACCCCGCAATACGACGCCCTGGAGTACATCATTTCCCAGTTCAGCCTCATCGGCGTGAACCTGAAGGCGAAGCTCGCTTCCATATCGGGATTGGCCACGCTTTCGGGGACGTGCGTCGGTACCGCGACATGCTCCTTCAACATGCGGCTCGACGTCGACGAGTGGCCGTACGGCTGGCCGACAAGTTACCCGTCGGGTGTGGTGGATTTCAGTTGCGGGTCTAGCGGGAACTACTGGAACATCTGCAACGCGGAGAATGACACCTTGATCAGCGACGCGGAGACGAGCTCCACACCGGTCGCAGGCCTCGAGAAGTGGGAGAACTACATGGCCAAGGAGCAGTACGTGATCTTCTTCCCCGATGATTCGTACCGCGGCGTGGTCGTCTACAAGAAGAATATCCACGGTGTAGTACCCTTGACACCCTTCCTATACATCCAGCCGACATCATGGTCCGTCACGAAGTGAGTACTGGAGATCACCCCCCATTTCCACGAGATCTACCGAGGAAGAAAGGACGTGCAGAGGGGAAGAGAAGAAAGGGAGATGATTTCGCACGGTGGTGATGGTCGGGCTTTCGGCGCAAGGACGAGAGAAGGGCGCCCTACAAGCCCGAGAAGATCAGCGTAAGGGGACGATCCGGTGGTCGCCTACATCATTCGCCGGCTGATCCAGGCCGTTGTGGTGGTGATCGGCGTCACGATCATCGTCTTCCTTCTCGTCCACTTGCTACCCGGCGGACCTGCGCGGGCGATCCTTGGACCACACCCGAGGCCGGCGGAGATTCGCAACTTCGACATCGCGAACGGCTACAACCGGTCGATACCCGTCCAGTACGGGCTCTACGTGTGGCATCTTCTCCACGGCACACTCGGCTATTCGTACTACTACAACCAGTCGGTGCTCTCCCTTCTCGAGATCAACCTGCCGAAGACCGCGCTGCTCGTCGGGCTCGCGTACGCGCTCGCCATCGTCATCGGCGTCCCTCTAGGCCTCTATCAGGCAGCGCGACGGAACAAGGTGGGGGACCACGCGGTCACGGCGATCGCCTTCGTGGGCTACTCGATGCCGAATTTCTGGGCGGGAATGCTGCTCATCCTGGCCTTCTCCGTCGGGCTGCACATCCTCCCTCCAGAGGCCCCTCAGGGGGGAACGGTAGGGGCCATCCTCTCGGACCCACGTGCTCTCGTTCTTCCGGTCTGCACGCTTGCCCTGGTGAGTTTTGCCCAGTTCAGCCGGTTCATGCGTTCGTCCGCAGTCGACAACATGGTGCAGGACTACATGCGAACTGCGCGCGCGAAAGGCATCTCTGCGAGAAGAATGTACTTCCGTCACCTCTTACCCAATTCGGTGGGACCCATCATCACCTTAATTGGACTGACACTGCCAGTTATCTTGTCGGGAGCCGTCGTCGTAGAGGCCGTGTTCAACTACCCGGGCATGGGCCTGTTGTTCTGGACGGCGGCTCGGAAGGAGGACTACCCGTTGCTGATGGGGTTCACCATCGTGGTCGGTGTCGCCACGGTGTTGGGCAGCCTCATCGCCGACGTGCTCTACGCGGTCGTCGATCCGAGGATCCACTATGACTGAACCGCTGAGTTCGTCGAACGACCTCTGGGGAAATGTGGCCACGGCCGTCCCCGCGTTGCCGGAGGCCCCGGAGGTGACGCCACCCCGGGAGACAGTCTCTGAGGGAGGCGAGGTCTCGTCATCCGGGAGCTTGCTCAGGCTCTCCGTCTCGGCCTTCGCCGAGAACCGCCTGGCCGTGGTCGGTGCCGTGGTGGTGGTGCTGATGGTGCTCTTTTGCTTCGTCGGGCCGTTCATCTACCGCACCGATCAGATCCACACGACACTGCTCAACGCAAATCTCTCACCGAGCGCAGCCCACCCGCTGGGCACCACAAATGTGGGATACGACGTACTCGGCAGGTTGATGGTCAGTGGGCAGATCACGCTCGAGGTCGGACTCGGTGCAGCGTTGTTCTCCAGCTTGCTTGGGGCCGCGTGGGGCGCCGTTGCGGGATTCATCGGCGGGTGGGGCGACGCGTTGATGATGCGGATCGTCGACTCGGTCTACGCGATCCCTGCGCTTCTGCTGATGATAGTGGTGGCGTCGATCTTCTCGCCCACTGCGTTGATGTTCGTGATCGTCGTCGGGATCGTGTCGTGGGCACCGACTGCTCGGCTCGTGCGCGGCGAATCGCTCTCTGTCCGCACCCGTGAGTACATCGAAGCGGCGCGGGGCGCAGGTGTGACCAAGAAGAGGATGATCTTGCGCCACATCCTGCCCAACGTGATCGGGACGATCACGGTGCAGACGACGCTGCAAGTCGCCAACGCGATCCTCTACATCGCAGCGTTGAGCTACCTGGGGCTCGGACCTCCGCCGCCCGCCACGACCTGGGGGGCGATGCTGAACACGGGCCTGAACTCCATCTACGACGGGTACTGGTGGCTGATCTACCCTGCTGGACTCGCCATCGTGATCACGGTCCTCGCCTTCAACTACGTCGGTGACGCCTTGCGCGATGCGTTCGACGTCAGACTGCAACGGCATTGAGAAGATCACCGGCCACGCAGAGATCCGAACGCGTCGGAGAGGGTGTCCGCCATGGCGGGTGAGGTGCTCGAGATAAGCGATCTGCACGTGGACATCGCCGTCCGAGGTGGGTCTGTTCACCCGGTGCGCGGAGTGTCCTTGAGTTTGCGGCCCGGCGAGACGCTCGGGATCGTCGGCGAGTCAGGGTCGGGCAAGACGATGGTGGCGATGTCGATCATGCGCCTCCTGCCGCCCGGTGCTCGGATCTCGAGTGGTTCGATCGAGGTGGCCGGCACCGACGTCACGGGGTTTTCCGAGAAGCAGATGCGTCATATACGGGGCCGGGAGGTGGGGATGGTCTTCCAAGACCCCATGACCTCGCTCAATCCGCTCATGACGGTCGGTAGCCAGCTTGCCGAGCCAGTCAGGGCCCACAATGGTGCTTCGAGGGAAGCGGCGATGGCGCGCGCCGAGGAGGTGCTCGGCCTGGTGGGCATGCCGCAGCCCAAGGAGCGGCTCCACAACCACCCGCACGAACTCTCTGGCGGGCTCCGTCAGCGAGCAATGATCGCCATGGCGCTCGCCTGCTCGCCCAGGTTGCTGATCGCCGACGAACCGACGACGGCGCTCGACGTCACGATCCAGGACCAGATTCTCACTCTCCTCGACGACCTCCGCGCCAGGTTCGACATGGCGCTGCTGCTCATCACGCACGATATGGGCGTCATCGCGGGCAGGGCGGACCGGGTGGCGGTGATGTACGCGGGGCAAATTGTCGAGGTCGGCGATGTCGACTCCGTTTTCAACCAGATGCGCCACCCCTACACCCAGGCGCTCCTCGAATCGATACCGGGGCTTCGGACCGACCGTTCAGAGGCGCTCTACAGCATCCCCGGCTCGCCACCCGACCTCCGACGCCTTCCTCCCGGTTGCCAGTTCGCGCCGCGCTGTCGCTACGCCAAGGAACGGTGCTCGAAGGAGGCCCCTCGCCTCGTTCGTGACGATGACCACCTGTTCGCCTGCCACTTTCCAGTTGACGGGAAGCGGAGCCAGAATCTGGTCGGATCCGGCGTCGTGGTGCGTCGTGCGTCGAGCGTCGATCGAGCGACCGTGAACGAGGTCCCGAGCCGGCCACCTCCGATCGCTGCCGGTGAGGAGACTGCGACCTGTGCGCCGCAAAGCGCACCTGTCCTCATCAGCCTCGAGGATGTCGTCAAGGAGTTCCCGGTCCGCAAGGGGTTGTTGCGGCGCAAGGTCGGCTCCGTCAAGGCGGTTTCGGGGGTCTCGCTCTCAATCGCCGTCGGAGAGACCTTCGGTTTGGTCGGGGAGTCGGGGTGCGGAAAGACGACGCTCGGACGGCTGATGGTCGGTCTGCTCGCGCCCGACTCGGGGAGGATCGTCTTCGACGGGGATGCGAGGGTACTCCGCGGGGAGGCGCTGAAGCGGCACCGCAAGGACGTCCAGCTCATGTTCCAGGATCCCTATGCGTCGCTGGATCCGCGAATGCGGGTCGCTTCCATCCTTCGCGAGCCGCTGACCGCGCAGGGCATCGGTAACAGGCAGCAACGCACAGCGACCATCCGGAGGCTGCTCGAGGAAGTCGGTCTGCCAAGGCGGTCACTCGAGCTCTATCCGCACGAGTTCTCCGGCGGCCAGCGTCAGCGCATCGGACTCGCACGCGCGCTCACCGTCGAGCCACGGCTCGTCGTCGCCGACGAGCCGGTGTCGGCGCTCGACGTCTCGATCCAGTCCCAGATCCTCAACCTCATGTTGCGGTTGCAAGGCGAACGAGACCTCAGCTACGTGCTCATCTCGCACGACCTCTCCGTGGTGCGGTACCTCGCCGACCGAGTGGGCGTGATGTACCTCGGCAAGTTGGTCGAGGTGGGACCGGTGTCCGACGTCTACGAGCACAGCGCCCACCCGTACACCGACGG
>JASHYA010000193.1 GCA_030043315.1 Acidimicrobiales bacterium | reverse complement strand
TGCTCCTGTCGGACCGGTTCGCCGTCTGCTTCGAGCCCGGCGATGTGCGTCTCGATGGCCGCGTACGGACTACGGCCAGCGCGTGGATGTCTGGGTCCTCGGGACCATGACGTATCTCGCCTTTCTCGCCTTGTGCATCGTCCGCCCGACCTTCCTCTGGCCGATGCGAAGATGTCCTACCGGCGCAGCCGCGCCATGCCCGACGCTGAGGCGCCCCTTCATGCTGCTCACGATCTCAACCGACCACCGCCCGGCCACTGATCTCGGGTACTTGCTGCACAAGAACCCCTCCACCCACCACCGCGCCGACTTCGGCTTCGGCCGGGCCCATGTCGTCTACCCCGAGGCGAGCCCTGAGCGCTGCACCGCGGCCGTCGTGGTCGACGTCGACCCGGTTGGACTGGTCCGTCGCCGCGGGCCGCGGGGCAGCGACTTCTCCCTTGGCCAGTACGTCAACGACCGTCCCTATGCGACCTCGTCGTTCATGTCCGTGGTCCTGGGCAAGGTGTTCTCCACTGCGATGGCAGGGAGGAGCAAGGAGCGGCCCGAGCTGGTTGAACAGGCCATCCCCCTGAACGCCCGTCTACCCGTGACGCCCTGTCGTGGCGGCGAGGAGGTCGCACACAGACTCTTCGAGCCCCTTGGGTACGAGGTCACAGCACAGGCCATCCCGCTCGACCTGCGGTTCGCGGAGTGGGGAGACAGCCAGTACGTAGACCTCACCTTGACGGCAACCGTGACCCTGAAAGGGCTGCTGGAGCACCTTTTCGTCCTTCTGCCGGTGCTCGACGACGACAAGCACTATTGGGTGGGGCCGGACGAGATCGACAAGCTGCTGCGAAGAGGGGGCGACTGGCTCTCGGAGCACCCGGAACGGGAGCTCATCACGCGCCGCTACCTGCGTCATGACCGCCAACTCGCCAGGGAGGCCCTGAGCCGGCTCACCGAGGAGGAGCTGGAAGACCCCGAGGAAGCAGAAGCCCGGTACGACGCTCAAGAGCAGGCCGTCGAGAAGCCGATCAACCTGAACCAGCAACGACTCGACGCCGTCCTTCGAGCCGTCCGCGCCAGCGGCGCATGCAGAGTCCTGGATCTCGGCTGCGGCGAGGGGAAGCTCGTGGGCGAGCTACTTCGTGCGCAGGGCATCGAACGGGTCGTGGGAATGGACGTCTCGGTCCGCATGCTCGAAGTCGCTGCCCGGCGTCTCCACCTCGACACGATGGCGCCGAGTCAACGTGCCAGGGTCGATCTCTTCCAAGGTTCTCTCACCTATCGCGACGCCCGCTTGGTCGGCTTCGACGCGGCCGTGGTGGTGGAGGTGATCGAACACCTCGATCCTTCTCGGCTCGGGAGCTTCGAGCGGGCGGTCTTCGGCTACGCCCGACCGTCAACGGTGATCGTCACCACGCCCAACGTGGAGTACAACGCCCGCTTCGTGTCCTTGCCCGCCGGCGCCTTCCGTCATCGCGACCATCGTTTCGAGTGGACGAGGGCGGAGTTCGCCAACTGGTGCGAACAGATCAGTACCCGGCACGGGTACACGGTGGTCCCGTCGGGCATTGGGCCCGAGGATGCCACCGTGGGGGCTCCCACTCAGATGGCGGTGTTCAGCAGATGACCGCCCTGAAGATCCCAGAGCTCTGCGTCGTGGCGCTCGTAGGGGTGACCGGCTCGGGCAAGTCGACCTTCGCAGCCCGCCATTTCCTGCCAACCGAAGTCCTGTCTTCCGACTTCTGTCGAGGTCTGGTCGCGGACGAGGAGAACGACCAGTCGGCGACGAATGCCGCTTTCGACGTGCTCTACTACATCGCCGGCAAGCGCCTTGAAGCTGGGCGATTGACCGTGGTGGACGCCACCAACGTGCAGGTGGAAGCCCGGCGATCCGTGGTCAACCTGGCCAGAGCGAACAACGTCCTGGCCGTGGCGATCGTGCTCGACGTCCCCGAAGAGGTGTGCGCTGCTCGCAACGCATCTCGCTCCGAGCGCCAGTTCGGACCGCACGTGCTGCGCAACCAGCGCAGCCAGCTTCGTCGCTCGATACGGGGACTGCGCCGTGAGGGGTTCCACCGGGTGTACCACCTGAAGGACGAAGAAGAGATTGCCGCGGCTACCTTCGAGCGTGAGCCGCTCTGGAACGACCGCCGGAGCGATCACGGGCCCTTCGACATCATCGGCGACGTCCACGGATGTCACGAAGAGCTACAGGCGCTCCTGATCGCGCTCGGCTACGAGATCGACCACGACGGGCTCTCGGCCCGCCACCCCCATGGCCGCCGGGCACTGTTCCTCGGCGACCTGGTCGACCGAGGCCCGGCGACGCCGGCCGTGCTGCGGTTGGTGATGGGCATGACCGGCGAGGGGAGTGCGCTCTGCATTCCGGGCAACCATGAGGTGAAGCTGCTCCGAGCGCTGAACGGGCGGGACGTCACCACCGGTCACGGCCTCGCCCAGAGCCTCGAGCAGCTTGCAGCGGAACCACCGGAGTTCTCCAAGCAGGTCGCCTCGTTCCTCGATGGTCTGATCAGCCACTTCGTGCTCGACGAGGGGCGACTCGTGGTAGCGCACGCCGGTTTGCCGGCCAACATGCAAGGGCGCGCCTCAGCGACGGTCCGTTCGTTCGCGCTCTACGGCGACACGACGGGAGAGACCGACGAGTACGGCCTGCCGGTGCGCTACCCGTGGGCGGAGGACTATCGAGGTGAGGCGACGGTCGTCTACGGCCACACGCCGGTACCCGAGGCTGTCTGGTTGAACCGGACGATCTGCATCGATACCGGCTGCGTCTTCGGAGGCCAGCTCACGGCCCTGCGCTACCCCGAACGCGAGCTGGTCTCCGTGCCGGCAAAGGAGGTGTACTACGAGCCAGTCAGACCGCTCGCGTGGGCTCCGGCCGATGAGGCACGCGGACCTACCGACCTGGACTTGGACGACGTCCTCGGTAAGCGGATCATCGAGTCTCGCCTGACCGGCACCGTCACCATCCGCGAGGAGAACGCCGCGGCGGCCCTCGAGGTCATGAGCCGGTTCGCCGTCGACCCGCGATGGCTCGTCTACCTCCCTCCGACCATGTCCCCTACGGCGACCTCGGACCGGGAAGGGCTGCTCGAACATCCCCACGAGGCCTTCGCCGCCTTTCGGGCCGCCGGAGTTCGCACGGTGGTATGCGAGGAGAAGCACATGGGGTCCCGCGCCGTCGTCGTAGCGTGCCGGGACGCCTCGGTCGCAGCGCGACGCTTCGGAATCGACGCGCCTTCGGGCGGAGTCGTCTTCACCCGGACCGGCCGCCCCTTCTTCGCCAACGCGGAGATGGAAGCCGCCTTCCTGGCCAAGGTGCGCGCCGCCGTATCCGTGACGGGTCTCTGGGAGGAGCTCGCCAGTGATTGGCTCGTGCTCGACTGCGAGCTTCTCCCGTGGTCCGCGAAGGCGGAGGACCTCTTGCGTCAGCAGTACGCCGCAGTGGGCGCCGCCGCGAGTCGAGCGGTACGCGCCGAGGACGCAGTCGTGCAGGCGGCAGCTGCACGCGGGGTCGACGTCGCC
>JASHYA010000192.1 GCA_030043315.1 Acidimicrobiales bacterium | reverse complement strand
GGGCGATCGCGTACTGCTGGACACGACGGAGCGCGTCGGCGGCCTGGTTCTCGTCGGATCGGGCGTGTGCCCGGTATCCCGTGCTCCGGTGGGCTCATCCGCTCGACGCGAGAACTGCCTGACGTCGACGCGACTGGGAAACGAGCCCCTGGACGTGGGCTGCCGCGACGGTCGAAGACAGCTCTGCACGGCGGCCCGAGTCCACATCACCACCCCCGACGGCACCGCTGCGTGCCGGACGCGGTCCGGTGCGCCGCTCGGCGTGCCGAGCACGCAACGAGCTGACGCCTCCGTCCGCGCCCATCACGCCGCGGCGCGGGTCGACCCTCCCCCGCCGCATCGGCGCGTCTGACGACTCGTCGTCGTCTCGGACTCAGTGGCTCAGGTCTGTCTCCATCGAAGAGACCACGGCTGTGCTGATGGCGAGCGGCCCGCCCAGCACCGTGAGGCTCGTGATCGTCTTGCCCGCTATCCCGTCGACTCCCGCGTGGCCTGTCGTCTTCAGGAATGTCGTGAGGTACGTGCCGACCGTGGTCGGGCTCTCGGTCAGGAGCAGCGGACGCACGGTGCCCGCTGGACCTGTCGCGGTGTTGTGCGGGCTGTCGAGCACGGCCCCTGCGATCCCGTCGGTGAACCCGTTGCCCCTTGCGACCGAGATCCGGTGCCCCGGTGTCCAGCCGAGGCCCGCTGTCGCGCCGGCGGCCTCGAAGCGGGCGAGCTCGACGGCGGTGTCGGTGTCGTCCTCGCCTGCGACCCGCAGCACCCACACGCCGGTCTTGGCCGCGAGCGCCGCCACGACTGTGTTCGTGACCGCGAGCGGGCCGCCCAACAGGACCACCTGTCTGATCCCGAGCTTCTCGATGGCGGCGACCGCTGTTGTCGACAGCGTCGTCGCAGGCGTGAGCAGCAGCGGGAGCTTTGTGTGGTAGGCGATCACCGAGGCCGCCTGGGCGTCTTCGAACTCCTGACCGCTCGCCAAGATGGCCGTCGGCACGGAGTTGCTCGGACCGGAAGTCCCCGACCCGGTGCCCTTCGTGTCGTTGTACTTGCCGGTCCCCCCTGTGGCGTTGGTCGTCGCGTAGGCGCCGGGGAAGGACTTGGAGGCTGCCGCGCCGACGTGCTCGGCGATCGCCGCGGCCGTCCCGTACTGGGTTGTGCCGTAGAGGCGGGTGACCGTGATCTTCGCCCCTGTGGGCGTCGTCCCGCCGCAGCCGTACGCTGTGAGGGCCTCGATCGCCTCCACCACGCTTGTCGAGATGGCGAGCGGCCCGCCCACCACGTAGACGGTCTTGATGCCTTCGTTCCTCAAGGTGGTGGCCGTCACCGCAGACAAGCCCGTCGTCGGGGTGAGGAGGGTCCCGGTTGTGAGCGACCCCGCCAGGAACTGGCTCGACAGCGCGTCGTCGTAGGTCGTTGTCGTGGCCAGGACCACCGCACGGCTGGAGGGGCAGGAGCCCTTTGTGGAAGGGAAGACCCTCTCGAGCTCTGCGGCCGCGGTGGCGTCGGCTGTCTCCCCCGAGACCCGGGCGACGGACGAGGGGGGCGCCGGGGTGGCTGTCTTGGTGTTGGAGAGGGGTCCGTACCCCTCGAAATTCTCGGCCTTCACCGCGAAGTAGTAGTTCGTGCCGTCGGAAAGCCCGGTCACTGTCGCAGAGGTCGCAGCGCCCGCTGTCTGGTGCGTCGAGCAGCCCGCGACCGCTGGGCTCCCGGTCGCGTAGCAGATCTCGTAGTTCGAGATGGCCGAGCCACCGTTCGAGCTGGGGGCGGTCCAGACCAGGTGGACGAGCCCTGTGCCCGGCGTGGCTGTGGTGAGGTCCGGAGCACCTGGCACCGTGACTGTTGTCACACGCGGCCGGGAGGCGACCGTGATGCGCATCGTCCAGGCGCCCGAGTCGTGCAGCGGGTCGGCGTCCGTGCCGCTCAGCGTGTCGATGCCGGCGGCGGCCGTGGCCGAGACGGTGACCCTGCCTGTGGAGGCGACCGTCACGCCAGCGACGCTCGCCGACGTCTGCTTGAAGCTGACCTTCCCGGTTGTCGCCGGTGTGTTCGTGACTGCGAGCTGGAACGTCTTTGGCGTCCCCTCGGTCGTCGAGCCCGTCTTGGGTGTGCCCTGGATGAGCGTGCCGATCACGTGCTGAAGCTCGTAGGCGCCTGCGTCGCAGCTCGTCTGAAGGCCCGCACGTGTCGTGTCCCCCGGGCGCGGGGCACCCCGCTCGTCTGTCGTGACCGTGCAGCCGGTGGCAGGCACCTCGTCGATGGCCGGGCTTGTCGGAAGGAGGGCGAGGGTCTCGGGTACCGTCGTGTAGGTCCCTGTTGTCGTGTTCGCCTCGAGTGTGGTTGTGAGGTGCAGTGTCGCCGTCGTCGTCAGGACGCTTGTCGGCCCGAAGTTGCACGATGTTGTCGTGGTGACGTCGTAGTTGCCTGAGAAGCTTCCTGTGGCCTTTCCTGTCGTTGTGTAGTGACAGGTGGAGCCGTCGAGAACAGAGGCGCTTACGGAGACCGCGCCGTGCAACGTGTCGACGTCCCCACCTGTGGGAGCCGAATCGCCCGAGAAGGTGTCATCGGTCATCGTCACCGTGTTCGTTGTGACGGCGACTCCGCCACCGCCCCCCTCAGTCGCGGAGTCATTGGAGAACGTGTCGTTCGTGACGGTGGATGTGTCCATGTCCGCGATGGCAAGGCCGCCTCCGTAACCAATCGCCACATCGTTCGAGAACGTGTCATCGGTGACGGCCACGGTCCCACGGCCGCCGGCGACGCCGCCACCGAAATTCATGGTCGCCGAATCGTTCGAAAAGGTGTCGTCGGTCAGGGTGACTGCGGCGTCTGTGACGTATATGCCACCGCCATCTTCCGCTTGGCCGTGATCGACGGAAAGGTCGCGTAGGGTGACCGTGCCGTTCGTCACGAAGAAGTCGTGTGTCGCTGTGTGGCCTGTGACTATCGTCATCGAGGGTCCCGCACCCTTGATGGTGAGCGAGGCGAGCCCGCCCGCGGTGATCGTGATGCCTCCTGTGTAGGTGTTCGGGGAGGTATTGGGCCCCACTGTGATGGTCATCACCCTCGACGGTCCGTAGGTCTCGGCCTTCGTGACGGCCGTCTGGATCTGGCCGCACGCGTCGTCGGATGCAGTGCCCGTGACTGTCGAGGTGCACGTCGTGCCGCTCGAGCCTGTACGCACGTAGAGGGTCACCGCAGCGCTCGCCAGGTACAACGTGACCGGCGTGGCGCCGCTCGCGCTCTTTGTGAAGAGCGCGGTCAGGTCGGTTGTGGCGGCCACCTGCACCCCGCCTGTGTCGGCCCACACGTAATTCGATGGTGGCGTAGGGAGGGTCACGTCGCCCTCACTGAAGCTCTGTGCGTAGACGGTCTGTGGCGCCGGGTTCGTCTCCAGCCCGATCGCTGTGAAGGTGACCACGTAGTCGTGCTCGGTGACGACGGTTGTGGTTGCGACCGAGCCTCCGGTCCCGAGGAGCACGGTCCCTGTGTTGACGAGCGTGCCGCCACCGGTGAGCGTCGTGTCGAGGGTGATGACTCCTGTGGCCTTGTTGATGGCGGAAGCACCCAGAAGGTCCTCCTCATGGCCCTCTAGCGTCAGTGTCCCACTGTTGGTCAAGGACCCGTAGATTGTGCCATCGGTGCCTGCGCCGACTGCAGATGCTGTGGAGCCGCCGGTGGCGGTGACGGTGGCACCGCTGCCGATCGTGACAGACCCTCCGGAACCGAAGGCGCCGCCGCCGATCCCGGCGTCATAGGTGCCGGTGCCGGTGGCGGTGACTGTGCCACCCTCGATCGTGATCCTCCCCCCGGAGCCGATTGTGCCGCCGCCGATCCCCGCGCCGGATGTGCCCGTGGCGTGCACGGTGCCGCCCTCGATCGTGATCGTCCCCCCGGGGGCTACGTAGCCACCGCCGATCCCGGCGCCATACGCGCCGCCTGTGGCGTGCACTGTGCCGCCCTCGATCGTGGTTGTCCCCCCGGAACCGCGCTCGCCGCCGCCGATCCCCGCGCCGGATGTGCCCGTGGCGTGCACGGTGCCACCCTCGATCGTGACCGTCCCCCCGGGAGCTACGTCGCCACCGCCGATCCCGGCGCCATACGCGCCGCCTGTGGCGTGCACTGTGCCGCCCTCGATCGTGGTTGTCCCCCCGGAACCGTGCTCGCCGCTGCCGATCCCCGCGCCACCGCCGCTAGCGGCCGCGTGCACGGTGCCACCCTCGATCGTGACGGTCCCCCCCGCACCTCCGTTGCCACCGCCGATCCCCGCGCCGTACTCGCCGGTGGCGGTGACTGTGCCGGCCTCGATCGTGATCGTCCCCCCGGAACCGCCCTCGCCGCCGCCGATCCCCGCGCCGTACTCGCCGCCAGTGGTGGTCAGCATCCCGCCGCCGGCGGCGGCTGTTGTCTCGACGGTGAGGGCTCCTTCGACCTCGATAGCCGCATCGAACGCTGTCGGGTCGCTGATGGAGAGACTGTGGCCGTTCAGGTCCAAGATGCATGTCACCCCGGGAGGCACGACGAGGTCGTCACCGGACGGAGCGGTGATTGTCGTTGTCAGGGCGACGGTGCCCCCGGAACCGCACGCCGCCACGAGACGTGTCCAAGGTGGAAGCTCCACCAGGTACAACGTGACGTGGGTGGCGCCCGTTGCACTCTCACTGAACAGCGCAGGTGTTGTCAGGTCGGTGGTGGCCGTCACTTGCACACCCCCGGACGTGGCGCTCGCCCACTCGTCGCCGGTCGGTGGTACCGGGAACGTCACGCCGCCCTTTGTGAAGCTCGACGCGTAGACGGTCTCGGACGTAGGCGCCGTACCGGAAGCACCGTTCGCTGTGTAGCTGACCACGTAGTC
>JASHYA010000191.1 GCA_030043315.1 Acidimicrobiales bacterium | reverse complement strand
GCGGTCGTGGCTGTGGACACTGTCCCGCCCGCGTTCGGACCGACCACGGTCACCAGGGTGCCGATGGGCGTATAGGGCCAAAGCGCGCCAGCTGTCGAGATCGGCATCTCGACACACCCGTTGCTCTGCGGCCATCCGTAGCTGGCGCGCGGGAAACCGTGGAGCGCCTCACCGCCGTCGAAGTAGCTCGCCCAGGGCACGTGCGGATCTGTGTACTTGGACCCTGTCACGTTCGTCCCCCTCATGTCGGAGAACGTCACGTGCTCGAAGACCTGGAAGGTCCCGTCTGTGGTGTTCGCGCCGGGGACTCCCGTGTTCACCGGAATGTCCGCGAACTGAGTCGTTCCGTTCACCCACGCCGTGAGGTGCTCGGGTTCGACCTTTGTCACGAGCACGTAGCTCACCGGCTCGGTGTTCGTCTTGCGGCTCACGACGTCGTGCAGCAACGCTGTCCACACCCGGGGCCCGGCGATGCCGTCGACCGTGAGGCCGTTCTCTGTCTCGAACATCATCACGGCGCCCTTTGTGATCGCGTTCTCCGAGCCCGGCACCCATTGGTCGGTGAGCTGAGACGGGAGGCCGGTCCACCGCCAGGCGAACCCGCCCGGCTGCGGTGTGGCCATGTCTTGCGCCGGCGGTGCCGCTCCCCCGTAGGTGACGGGCAGGTAACCGAGCTCCGCGAGCAACTGCTGGAGCCGGAGCGTGCTCCCGTCAGCGGCGGTGAACGTGACGGTGTGCGTCCCCTCGAGACGGCTGCCGGAGGCGCTCACCATCCCGCCGCGTCCGCCGGGGATCGTGAGCGTGTACGTCTTGTACGGCACGAACGGCCTGGACGGAGAGAAGACGAGCTCTTTCTTCGACGCCCTCCGCCAGGAGCCGGCAACCGCGGGCGACAACGTCGGCAGCGGTTCGCGTGCCGCGAGCGCCGAGGCGAACGTCACCTTGAGCTGGGCGTTGGACGCGACCGCCGTCGCTCCTGCGGCCGGTGTGGTCGAGGCGAGAAGGAGGCCGCGGTCGGCCTTGTGGCCCGAGCGCGAGGACGGTCGTCCCGCGCCCGACGAGCCCCCGCCGGTCGCGGAGGCGCCCGAGCCCGACCCGGTACCGGTGGTGCACGACTTCCCGGTGCAGGAAAGGTCCGTCTTGCCTCCCCCCGAGAACGCGTAGGCGGTACCCGCCGCGGCGAGCAGGACGACGACAGCGAGCACGGCCAGCCAGGGCGACGTCCGCCGCCGCCTGCGCCATGTGCTGCTTCGGTCCTGCAGTGCCTGCACAGGTCGCTCCCGTCTTGGCGCGCGTCCACCGACCACCGCACCCTCCGACGACCATCGGCACCGCAGTCCCGGTTCCTGCGGCACGACACGCGGGCAGCTTCACCCCTCGCCGCTGAGACTTCGTGCTCGACCCATGAGGCACGGTCGGTACCGCCCTCGCGTCGACGGCACCCCATCTGACGATAGTCAGTGGGTGTCTCCGCGCGGTCGCGGCTGAGGCCGAACGAACGGCCCAAATGAACGGTCAGTCACATTCGTTCAGGCGACTCGATCCCGAGCAGACCGAGACCCTCCGCGAGCACCCGCGCGGTCGTCTCCGAGAGCGCGAGACGGCTCGACCTCGTCATTTCGTCTGGCGCCCGAAGCACCGGGCAGTGTTCGTAGAAGGTGGTAAACGTCGTTGCGAGCGCGTAGAGGTACGCGCACAACTTCGACGGCGAGGACTCGTCCACGGCGGAGTGGAGCGCCGCGCCGTAGCCGAGCAGCGAGAGCGCGAGCGCACGCTCCTCGGGGGTACCCACCACGATGGCGGACGCGGCCCGACCGTCTTCCTCGCGCGGGAAACCGTCCGTGCCCGTCGTCCCCGACTCAGCGCGCCGGAAGATCGACCGGATCCGTGCATGCGCGTACTGGAGGTACGGGCCGGTGTCGCCTTCGAAGCTGAGCATCCTTTCCCAGTCGAACACGTAATCGCGCGCCCGATCGGTCGAGAGGTCGGCGTACTTGACCGCGCCGATGCCGAGCGCCCGAGCCACCAGGCGCTGCTCCTCTTCGGTGAGGTCGGCATCACGCCCCCGTTCGGCGATGGCCGAGGCGGCGCGTGAGACCGCCTCGTCGAGCAGGTCGACAAGCCGCACGGAGGTCCCCGCCCGGGTGCGCAACATCCGGTGGTCGGCACCGAGCACACTGCCGAAGGGGACGTGCACCGCACTCACACGGGAAGGCAGCCACCCGGCCATCCGGGACACCTCGAAGCACATCTGGAGGTGTTGGGCTTGCGGCGCCCCGACGACATAGAGCATCCGGGTAGCGCCGACGACGTCCACGCGGTCACGAACGCACGCGAGATCGGTCGCGGCGTAGCCAAAACCGCCGTCGGACTTCTGGACGATGAGCGGCAGAGGGTCGCCTTCACGGTTCGTGAACCCAGGCGGGAACACACACAGCGCACCGGCGTCCTCGACGAGGAGGCCGGCTGCCTCGAGGTCCTTCAGCACCTGTGGAAGCATCGGGTTGTAGAAGCTCTCACCCTTGACGTCGTCGTCCGTCAGCAGCACGCCCAGCTTCTCGTAGACCTCGTCGAAATAGACGATGCTGTGCTGGACGAGCACGCTCCACATGCGCAGGGTCTCGGGGTCGCCGCTCTGGAGCAGTACCACCCGGCGACGGCTGCGATCCTTGAACTCGTCGTCGCCATCGAAGGACGCCCGGGCCGCCTGGTAGAAGCCGGTGAGGTCCCCGACGGACAGCTCGGCGATCGCGGTCTTCTCGCCGACGTCGACGAGGTGCTCGATGAGCATGCCGAAGGGCGTCCCCCAGTCCCCGATGTGGTTCTCGCGCACGACCTCGTGCCCGAGGTGCTCGAGCATCCGGCAGAGGGCGTCGCCGATGACGGTCGAGCGGAGGTGCCCGACGTGCATCTCCTTGGCGACGTTCGGATGGGAGTATGTGACCACCACGCGCTCCGGTGCGTCGGTCCGTTCGACGCCGAGCGCCGGGTCCACCGCCATCTCCCGGACACTGCGCTCCACGAACGAGGTCGAGAGGAACAGGTTTACGAACCCCGGGCCGCTGACCTCCACCCGCTCGCACACGTCGTCGAGCTGGGCGGCGCGCACCACCGCGTCGGCGATCTCGGTGGGCGGGAGCCCGAGGCGCCTTGCGAGTGACAGCGCGCCGTTCGCCTGGAAGTCCGCTCGGTCCGACGGTCGCAGCACAGGGTCTGCGCCCGGCGCCAGCGTGTCGAACGCGGCCTGGAGGCGACCGGCGAGGACCGCGGAGAGGTCTGGCATGACCCATCTTCGCGCCGGGCGGGTCCTCCCCCCGTCACCAGGAGGTCCTCCGGTTGAGAGGTGGCCCGAAGGGCTCAGGGCTGCGCGATGGCGAACACCGGGAAGTTGGCGAACGCGGTCGAGTCCGCCGGCAAGAAGGGGCCGTTCACGACCACCGCCAGGTGGCCTGTCACACCGGGTCCGGCGTCCCCCTCGATCGTGACGACCGCGCCGTCCGGCCACACCTGGGCGATGATGCCGGTATGCACCGCTGAGGCAACGGTCTGCGGACCGGTGCCGTAGAGGACCGCGTCACCCGGTCGGGCGTGGGCGGTGGGCGACAGCACCCGACCGTGCTGCCTTGCCCAGTAGTAGATGCTGCCGACGAACGCGTACGTGGGGATCCGCACGCCTCCGCGTTGCCACGCCCAGGTCGCGAACAGCGCGCACCACGGTTCACACGCGCCGTAGGGATTGCAGAAGTAGCCCTTGTCGGGATCGGGCCGGATCTGCGACGCCGCGGATTGGACGATCCTCGGGTAACCGCCCACAGGAGAGGGGTTGGCGAACGTGTAGTTGAAGCCGTCGGGCTCGAGGAGCGAGTACCCGAGCCCGTTGGACGTCGGCACGATTGTCTTGAACGGCGCCGCCGCTGGACTTCCGTCGGGCTCTCCGAAGTACCGCGCCTTCCCGAAGTGGAAGATCGTGCCGTTCGACTCGAGCAACCAGTAGCCAGTCCCGTGCGGTGTCGCCGCCATGCCGGCGATTGTCGCCTGGAGGCGCTTGTCGCCAAGCGACCCGTAGAAGGCGAGGTCGCCGAACGAGAAGACCCCACCGTCGGCGGCGACCAGCCAGTACCCCTTCCCGCTCGGGGTGGGGGTCATCCCGACAACCGGCGCGTTGAGGTGGTGTCCCGCCATCGAGCCGTAGAAGACGGCATCGCCGAACGAGTAGACCCCGCCGTTGGACTCGACGAGCCAGTACCCCGTGCCGCTGGGGGTGGCCGCGATGCCGACGACCGGCGCGTTGAGGTGCCTGCCGGACATCGACCCGTAGTCCACCGCGTCGCCGTAGGCGAAGACCGCGCCGTCCAGCGCCACCAGCCAGTACCCGCCGCCCGCCGGGTCGGCCGCCATACCGACGATCGGCGAGTACAGGTGGATCTTGGCAGCGGACCCGAAGTAGGGCGCACCATCGACCGGGGTCACCGCGCCGTCGGCCGAGGCGAGCCAGAAGCCGTGCGGGACCTGCGTCGCCGTCGGAGACCCGGAGCCGCTCGTGCCCGTGCCCGAGGTGCTGCCCGTGCCGGGGCTGGTGGTGCCCGAGGTGCCTGTGCTGGTGCCCGAGGTGCCGGAGCCCGTGGCGCCTGTGCTGGTGCCCGAGGGGGAAGCGGTCGGACCGTTCCCGGACTCGCCCGCTGCGGGGGTCGTTGTGGTCGCGGGGGTCGTTGTGGTCGCGGGGGTCGTTGTGGTCGCGGGGGTCGGTGTGGTCGTCGTGGTCGTGGTGGTCGTGGTGGTCGTGGTCGTCGTGGTCGTCGTGGTCGTCGTGGTCGTCGTCGTGGTCGTGGTCGCGGGGGTGGTCGTGGGGGTGGGCACCGCGACCATCGCGACGACGGGCGCCCGAAGTCTCAACGACGCCGTCAACGAGGCTGACACAGCGCTCGACGTAGACGTCGCCGCGCTTTGCCCCGCGTCGCCGTACTGGAGGATCCCCCCGCCCGGGTACATCTGCGAGTTTCTCGCACCGCTCGAGGGTTCGGAAGCTCGGCTCGGCACCCTCGGCGCCATGGGCGCGCCCGGCTTCGAGCCACCGGCGGTCTGTCCGTCCTCTGCCCGCGCGGAACTGCCGGCCGACACGGCACCGCCATTGGGTGCGGCGCGAGCCGGACTCACTCCTGCAAACGTCGCTGCAAAGACGAGAGAGACCACCGCGCCCCCACACGACAGCGCGGCGGTCCTCCCCCTGCGCCCCACGGGTGACATCATCCCAACGGGCGGGAGCATTTGCACGCGACGTCACAAAATCGCCCGGCCACCAGGACCGACTTCAGGGGCCTCGCGGGCTGCATCGGGGTGGCGGTGCAGCTCCCGCGACGACGACTGCGGTCCGGGCGGCAGAATGGCCGTATGGCACACCCCGACAGTTTCGGCGCCCGATCGTCCCTCCAGGTCGGCGATCGACGGTTCGAGATCTTCCGCCTCTCCGCCGTGCCCGGATCGGAGCGACTCCCGTACACCGTGAAGATCCTGCTCGAGAACCTCCTCAGGCACGAGGACGGAACGAAGGTCACCGGGCCGGACGTCGATGCGGTGGCGCGATGGGGCGGAACCGGAGGGCGAGCGCCCGAGCCGAGGGAGATCGCGTTCAGCCCCGAGCGTGTCCTCATGCAGGACTTCACGGGGGTCCCGGCGGTCGTCGACCTGGCGGCGATGCGCGATGCGCTCCGGACGCTCGGCGGTGATCCCTCGCGCGTCGATCCGCTCGTCCCCTGTGAGCTGGTCATCGACCATTCTGTGATCGCAGAGCGCTCGGGTGGACCTGACGCGTTCGAGGACAACGTCGAGATCGAGTACGAACGCAACCTCGAGCGCTACCAGCTCCTGCGCTGGGCACAGCAGTCCTTCGACCGGTTCCAGGTCGTTCCTCCCGGCACCGGGATCTGTCACCAGGTGAACCTCGAGTACCTCGCCCGGGTGGTCTTCTCGACTGACGAAGGAGAGGCGTTCCCCGACACGATCGTCGGCACGGACTCGCACACCACGATGGTGAACGGGCTCGGTGTCCTCGGCTGGGGGGTGGGAGGGATCGAAGCCGAGGCCGCGATGCTCGGTCAGCCGCTGTCCATGCTGCTGCCGCCCGTTGTGGGTCTCCACCTGCACGGCGAGATGCCCGAAGGCACGACGGCCACCGACCTGGTACTGACGATCACGCAAACGCTGCGTCGCCACGGGGTTGTCGGGAAGTTCGTCGAGGCCTACGGCCCGGGCGTTGCATCTGTCCCGGTTGAGAACCGCGCGACGATCGGCAACATGTCGCCCGAGTACGGCGCGACGTGCACCGTGTTCCCCGTCGACCAGGCGACGATCGACTACCTGCGGTTCACCGGCCGCGGTGACGAACACCTCGCGCTCGTGGAGGCCTACGCGAGAGAGCAGGGTCTCTGGCACGACCCATCTGCGACGGACCCCTCGTACACCGAGAACGTGGACCTCGACCTCTCGACGATCGTGCCGAGCCTCGCGGGACCGGCGCGCCCGCAGGACCGCGTTGCGCTCGCCGGGGCAGGCAAGGCGTTCCGCTCCGCGCTCGGCCGGGACCCCCGGACCGCGCCGGCGGGTGATGACGGTCGCAAGGACGTGACCGAGGGACCCATGCCGCTCACCGACGGCGACGTGGTCATCGCGGCGATCACGAGCTGCACCAATACGTCCAACCCGCAGGTCCTCGTCTCCGCCGGGCTGGTCGCGAAGAACGCCGTCGCTCGCGGCCTCACCACGAAACCGTGGGTGAAGACGTCCCTCGCGCCGGGCTCGCGCGTGGTGATGGACTATCTGGAGCGGGCGGGGCTCGTCGAGCCGCTCGAGAAGCTCGGGTTCTGGCTCGTCGGCTTCGGATGCACGACCTGCATCGGGAACTCCGGACCACTCCTCCCGGGCATATCGGAAGTGGTTCAGGCCAACGACCTGTCTGTCGTGTCGGTCTTGTCAGGCAATCGGAACTTCGAAGGTCGGATCCATCCCGACGTCCGCATGAACTACCTCGCCTCCCCCCCGCTGGTCGTGGCGTACGCCATCGCGGGAACGATGGACACGGACCTGACGCTCGACCCCCTCGGCGCGGACCAGGAGGGCAAGCCGGTGATGCTGTCCGATCTCTGGCCGTCGAGCCGCGAAGTCGCGGACGCGATCCGTGCCTCGCTCACGTCCGAGGAGTTCCGTGTCCGCTACTCCTCGGTGTTCGAGGGAGATGCACGCTGGAAGACGATGGAGGTCGCCGGCGGGGACACGTTCGACTGGAAGGACGACTCCACCTATGTGCTCCACCCCCCGTATTTCGATGGGATGGGCATGGAGCCCGAACCTCTCGGAGACATCGACGGGGCTCGAGTGCTGGTGATGCTCGGCGACAGCGTGACGACCGACCACATCTCGCCTGCGGGTTCTATCCGCCCGACCTCCCCGGCCGGCCGGTACCTCACCGAGCACGGAGTCGATCGGGAGGACTTCAACTCCTACGGCGCCCGACGCGGCAACCACGAGGTGATGGTGCGCGGGACCTTCGCCAACGTGCGGCTGCGCAATCAGCTCCTCCCAGGAGTCGAGGGCGGGGTGACGGTCCATCTTCCGCAGGGGGAACAGACGACGATATTCGAAGCTGCGGAGCGGTACCGGGCCGATGGCGTCCCGCTCATCGTGCTCGCGGGTAACGAGTACGGATCGGGCTCCAGCCGGGACTGGGCCGCGAAGGGCCCGCGCCTCCTCGGCGTGCGTGCGGTGATCGCACAGAGCTACGAACGGATCCACCGGTCGAACCTCATCGGCATGGGCATCCTGCCGTTGCAGTTCCGCACCGGCGACTCGGCTGCTTCGCTGGGACTGACGGGTCGCGAGCGCTTCTCGATCGAGGGGATCCGCGCCCTGGGTGACGGCGCGGCACCTGAGGAGCTCGACGTACACGCGACGGCGGACGACGGATCGGCGACGACGTTCAAGGCCCGGGTTCGGATCGACACCCCCATGGAGCTCGCGTACTACCGGCACGGTGGGATCCTGCAGTACGTGCTAAGGCAGCTGGCGCGCTGATCGATCCACGAGCACCTCGCAGCGTACGGGGTGCCCTCGCGATCAGCCCGTTCAGCGGGTGTCGACGCGGCGGAACACCTCGGCCAACGCACCGTCGGACATCCCTGCGCTCTTCGCCGAGCCTTCAGCCGCCGCGCGCATGCGCTCGGCGACTGCCTCGGGATCCGCGATCTGGCTCCGGTGGCTCAGCAGCGCCGCGATCTTCCGCTCGAACGTCTCCGTGATGTCCACGGCAAGGTTCGTCACTGGTGACGCCATCACCCACAGCTCGTCGACGGTGTGAGGCTCGAGCCCCTCGGCGAGCAGCTCCGGGTGGGCGAACGGGTTCCGAGCATCGGGATACACCGCGCACGTCGCGGCCTCTCCGGACGCGAGGTGGTCAGGATGGCTCGCGAAGATCCGGTCCCACCACCGCTCCGGCGACGGCGCGAGCACGACCTGCGGGCGGAAGGCACGCACCACTCGCGTGATGTCCCGACGGAGCGCGATGTCTGCCTCGACCCGACCGTCGGGGTATCCGAGGAACGTGACCTCCCGTACGCCGACTTCCGTCGCGGCGGCTCGCTGCTCGTCGCGCCGCAGGCTGGCCATCTCCGCACGGGTCACCGCGGGGTCGCCGCCACCGGCCTCGCCGTCCGTCACGATGCAGTAGACGACCTCGATCCCCGTGCGGGTCAGCGCCGCGACGGTCCCGGCGGCGCCGAAGTCGACGTCATCGGGGTGCGCGGAGACGACGAGAACGCGCTCGACGCCCTCGCGCGGCGACCACACCTCGATCAGACGACCGCCTCCTCGTAGGAGGGCTCCCACGCCGCGAGGTCCCGCAGGCGGGGATCGTTCGAGAAGACCTCGACGATCGGGACGCGCAAGCCGAGCCTGCGCTGGATCACCTCCGCCTCGACGACCTGGTTCCACAGCACGAGCGTCGCGACCACCCCCGTCGACCCGGCGCGGGCGGTGCGCCCGGAACGGTGCAGGTACGCCTTGTGGTCCTCGGGCGGGTCGTAGTGGACGACGACGTCGACGCCCTCGATGTGGAGCCCTCGCGCCGCGACGTCGGTCGCGACCAGGACGGGGAGCTTTCCGACCGAGAAGTCCGCGAGGGCCTTCTCACGGTTCGTCTGACGCAGGTCGCCGTGGATCGCGGCGGCGCGTACGCCCTCCTCCGCGAGCTGGTCGACGAGGCGATCGGCGCCGCGCCTCGTGCGCACGAAAATGAGCGTCTTCTCCTGCGCTCGAGAGATCGCCGCCGCCACGCGGACCTTGTCCATCTGGTGGACCTGCAGAAAACGGTGGACCATGGCCGAGACGGTCTGGGTGCTCGAGGCGACCTCGTGGTGGACGGGGTCGCGCAGGTAGCGCCGGACCAGCCGGTCGACGGCGCCGTCGAGGGTCGCGGAGAACAGGAGCGTCTGGTGCGGCAATTGCAACCGTCGAAGCACCCACTCCACCTGGGGCATGAACCCCATGTCGGCCATCCGGTCGGCCTCGTCGAGGACGAGGATCTCGACGTCGGCGACGGAGAGCTCGCCCCGGTCGCCCATGTCGATCAACCGGCCCGGGGTCGCGATGACCACGTCGACACCCTTGCGAAGCTTCGTGACCTGCCGGTCGACGTCCGCACCGCCGTAGATGGCGGCGACGCGCAGCCCGACCTTCTTTGCCAAGGGCACGAGCACGCCGTGGACCTGGACGGCGAGCTCCCTGGTCGGGAGGAGGACGAGCGCATGAGGGCTGGCCGGACGGCCACTCCGGCGCGGCCGACCTGCGGCGGCCAGTGCCGCGGCGGTGCGCTGCAGCAGGGGAAGGCCGAAGGCGAGGGTCTTCCCGGAGCCGGTCTTCGCCTTTCCGCAGACGTCCCTGCCCGCCAGCCCGTCCGCGATGGTCAGTGCCTGGATGGAAAAGGGGGTGGTGATCCCCTGGTCGGCCAGTTCCTTGACCAGGGGGTCGGCGACACCGAGGGACTCGAACGTCCCCACGGCCTCGTACGTGTCGATCGTCATTCCTGCTCTCTCACCTTGGCGGGACCCGGCGCCATCCACGTGTAAGGGAGAAGGGCCCTGACGACCTGGTCACGAGGACCGCGACCCCGCGCCGTCCCAGGCAATCTACCAGCGCAAGGGGCTTGGCCAGCGCATGCTGCGGGAGTCTTTCGGACCGTTGCGCGGCGGAAGCGTCCCGAGCGCCGTGCCTGAAGCGCGCCCGAAGCTCCGGGGGGTATGCCAAGCTGGCCCGCATGGCCCGCATGGCCCGCCTCGAAGCCGGCGATACGGCACCGGCGTTCACCCTCCCCGATCAGGACGGCAGGCCCGTCTCGCTCAAGGATTACGCAGGCCAGAAGGTGGTCGTCTACTTCTACCCGGCGGACGACACGCCCGGGTGCACGAAAGAGGCCTGCCAGTTCAACGAGAACCTGTCGGCCTTCCAGCGATCGGGCGTCAAGGTGGTGGGCATCTCGCCTGACGGCGCCGCCAAGCACGTGAAGTTCCGAGAGAAGTACGGTCTCGCGTTCCCGCTCCTCTCGGATCCCGACCATGGCGTCATGAATGCCTACGGGGCCTGGGGCGAGAAGACGATGTACGGCAAGAAGTCCGTCGGGACGATCCGCTCGACGTTCGTCGTGGACGACCACGGCAAGGTCGAGCACGCCTGGTACAACGTCAGGGCTGACGGGCACGCAGCGAAGGTGCTCGAGACCCTCAAGGCCTGACCACGGGCGTGGGCTGACCTCACCGGCACCCGCCCCCTCGGCCCCGGTCGTCGCCGGTGTCGCCACAGCTCCCACGCGGCACCGCGTATGGTTGGCGTGTGCCGCCTGAGAAGCCGCACTGGGCTCACCTCTACGACGAGGTCGTGATGTCGGGGCTCTGCACGGGTTGCTCCGCGTGCGTTGTCGCCTGCCCCTACGACGTCCTCGGCTACGACCAGGAGACGACCTACAAGCCGTTCCACGTCGAGGCCACAGGCGGACTCGACGGTTGCACGCACGGCGAGAAGGGTTGCACGCTCTGCACGAGGGCCTGCCCGCGCTTCAGAGAATGGGAGCCCGAAATCGAGCAGTACCTGTTCGGCCGGCCACGCACCGACGAAGAGGTCGCGGGGATCGGCGAGCAGGTGGTCCTCGCACGGGCGACGGATCCTCAGCTCCACGAGGCCGGCCAGGACGGGGGCCTGGTCTCTGCGCTCCTCGTCTGGGCACTCGAGCACGACGTCATCGATGCGGCGCTGGTCTCCGGGCTCGAAGGTGACGGGACCTCTTGGAAGGCGGTGCCCACCGTCGTCCGTGACCGGTCCGGGGTCATCGCCACGGCGGGGTCCCGCTACACGTACTCCGCCAACCCTCTCGCCTACGCACAGGCCGTAGAGGGCGGCGCCGAGCGGATCGCGTTGGTGGGCATGGGCTGTCAGGCTTCGGCGCCCGCGGTGATGTCGGCGCGCAAGGCCGGGAAAGTGGCGCGGCGCTTTGCGCTGTCGATCGGTCTCATGTGCTCGAAGACGTTCGACGACGCGATCTTCCCCGAGCTCTTCGAAGCCCGCTACGAGCTGCGGCGCGAGGACATCGCGAAGATGAACATCAAAGGTGTCTTCCAGGTCTGGATGCGAAACGGCGATTACCACGAGATCCCGCTCAAAGAGGCGCACGCCTGGACGCGCGAGGGCTGCACCGCATGCCCCGATTTCGCGGCAGAGCACGCCGACATCTCGACCGGTGGCATCGGGGCGTACAACGACTGGACGCTCACGGTCGTGCGTACCGCGCGAGGCCAGGAGCTCTTCGCGTCGATGCTCGCCGACGGCGCGGTGGAGGTACGACCCGGTGCAGACGATCCGGGTGCGATCTCCCTCATGCAGCGCTTGAGCAAGGTCAGCCGGAAGCGGTGGCCTGCGACCGCGGTGCCGATGCCGGGCAGGCTCCCCGCGCCTCAGCCCGCCTGACCCGCCGCGGCGAGTGCCCGGACGCGCTCGAACACCGCGTCGAGCATCTGCTCGGTGAGCTTGCCAGTGAACGTGTTCTGCTGGCTCGGGTGATAGGAGCACACGAGGACCTTCCCGTCGGGGAGCTCGTGCTCCGCGAGGTGCGCGAAGCGCGGCCTCGGGGAGAGCCGGTACAAGGAGGACACCGCTTCGCACGCGAGCCGTCCGAGGACCACGAGCACCCGCGCGCGTTCGAGGAGCGAGAGCTCCTCGCGCAGGTACCCGAGACAGGCTGCACGTTCTTGTGGCGTGGGCTTGTTGCCGGGTGGTGCGCAGCGCACGGACGCGGTCACCCACGCGCCCTCGAGCTCCAGCCCGTCGTCCGCGGTGCGGCTCTCGGGCTGGTTGGCGAACCCGGCTCGCCACATCGATCGGTAGAGCCAGTCACCCGAGCGGTCACCGGTGAACATGCGGCCCGTGCGGTTCGCCCCGTGCGCCGCGGGCGCGAGGCCCACCACGACGACTGCTGCGTGAGGATCCCCGAAACCCGCCACCGGCCTACGCCAATAGGTCTCGGCGCGAAAGGCGGCTCGGGGCGGGACCTCCTCGCGCCAAGCGACGAGTCTCGGGCAGCGACGGCAGGCGACGATCGCCGCCGAGAGGCTGTTGAGGGGGTCGGGAGGCACCGGCTCGGAGCATACGATCATCGTCCATGCCCCTCACCGGCCCCACCACGGTGCTCTTCGTCCGCCACGGCACGACGGCCACCACCGGCAAGGTCCTTCCGGGCCGCGCCCAGGGGTTGCACCTGTCCGATGCGGGCCGCGCCCAGGCCGATCGCGTCGCCTCGATGATCGGCGCGCTGGATCCTCGACCCGTTGCGGTCTATGCGTCGCCGCTCGAGCGCGCACGTGAGACGGCCGCGCCCATCGCGCGATCGCTCGGCGTGCGAGTCCGCACCGAGCGAGGTCTCGTCGAGATGGAGATCGGCGACTGGACGGGAATGTCGATCAAGCGCGCCGTACGGCGCCGGGAGTGGGGCACCATCCAGCGGTGGCCGTCGGGCTTCTCGTTCCCCCGCGGCGAGTCCTTCACGGAGCTGGTCGCCCGGACGACCGACGCGATCGGCCGGCTGGTCCGCGCGCACCCGGGAGAGACGATCGTGGCGGTGTCGCACGCCGACCCGATCCGCGCACTGGTCGCGAGCGCCGCCGGAGTTCCGCTCGATCTGTTCCAGCGGCTCGTGATCTCGACGTGCTCCGTCTCGGCCGTGCGGTACGCATCCGGAGGCCCGTGGGTCATGTGCGTGAACGCCTGCGCCGACGGGCTGGTGCGGGCGTGAACGGCGACATGGACCTGGACGCGCCCGACGTCTTCTCGGTCGGCACCAGCGGCCCAGTGGGAGAGCGCCTGTTCCTGCTCCACTTCGCCGAGGGGCAGGTTCGGGCGACCGTGAAGGTCGAGAAGCAGCAGGTCGCCGTCCTTGCCACCTACCTCGGGCGCATCGTGCGGCAGCTGGGGCGGCCGGCCCATCTCCCCGGTGACCTCGACTTCGACGTCGAAGTGGAACCCGACTGGGTGGTGGGCACGATCGGGGTGTCCTACGACGAGGACGCGGACCGTCTCGTCGTCATCGTGGAGGAAGCCGGCGATGGCGGGTCGGTCGCACGGATCGCGATCACGAGGGAACAGGCGGCCGCGTTCGCCATCCGCGCGACGGGCCTCGTCGAGGCCGGGAGGCCCCCGTGCCCGCTCTGCGGCTTTCCACTGGAGCCGTCCGGGCACGACTGTCCGCGCACCAACGGCCACCGCCCCCCGGCTACGTGAGCCACGTCGCCGCGGCGGACGTGCTCGAGCGCGGCGCCATCGAGGTGCACGGTCGGATCGCCGGCAGTTCGAACGTCACGCTGCTCGTGTCCTGCACGATGGAGGGAGAAGGGCTCCTCGCCATCTACAAGCCGGTCGCGGGCGAGCGGGAGCTGTGGGATTTTCCACCGGGGTTGCATCACCGGGAGGTCGCGGCACGAGTGATGTCCGAATGGCTCGGGTGGGACATCGTCCCCGAGACCGTGCTACGGGAGGACGCCCCCTTCGGGGAGGGGTCACTCCAACGCGTCGTCGACGAGGACGGGGTGTCCCACTACTTCACGTTGCGCGATGATCCGCGCTGGCATCCCGAGCTTCGCCGCATCGCCGCCTTCGACGTCATCACGAACAACGCGGATCGAAAGAGCGGTCACGTCCTTCTGTCCGGAGACCGGCTGTGGGCGATCGACCACGGCCTCACGTTCCATGTCGAACCCAAGCTCCGCACGGTCGTCTGGGACTTCGCAGGCGATCGCCTCGACGACACCGTGCGGACCGCCTTGGCGCGCTTGCTCGACGAGCCGCCGCCCGACGAGCTCCAACTGCTGCTCGATGACGAAGAGCTGGACGCGCTCGTCGCCAGGACCCGGAAGCTCGTGCGCGCGGGACGGCTGCCGGGGCCCGGCGGCGGACGGCCGTACCCCTGGCCGCTCGTCTGAGCGCCGGGACTCACCAGGACGTCGGCGGGACACGCAACGCCGGGGTCAGCGAGGACCTGAGCGCCGCGGTCAGCGGGACCTCAGCGCCTCGATCAGCGCGGGCAGCACCTTGTGGACGTCGCCGACGATCCCGAGGTCGGCGACCGAGAAGATCGGTGCTTCCCGGTCCTTGTTGATCGCGACGATGTTCTTCGCACCCTTCATGCCGACCAGGTGCTGGGTCGCACCCGAGATGCCGCACGCCACGTACACTGTCGGCTTCACGGTCTTGCCGGTCTGTCCCACCTGGTGCGAATAGGGCACCCAACCGGCGTCAACGATCGCCCTGCTCGCTCCCGCCGCGCCGTGCAGCAGGCGGGCGAGCTCTTCGACCAGCGCGTAGCTCTCCGCGGAGCCGAGGCCGCGCCCGCCCGAGACGACGACCGCCGCCTCGTCGAGCTTCGGACCGGTCGCCTCCTCGACGTGGCGCCCCACGATCTTCGCTGCGCCCGTCGGGCCGACGTCACCCGCCGGCGCGGCGACCAGCTCTGCAGCGGACCCACCCGCCGGCTCGGCGGTGAACGACTTCGCGCGCACCACGTAGATCCCGGGGCCCTCGCCGGTGAAGCGCGCGTGCACGATCTGGGCGCCGCCGAAGACCGGGTGCTCGGTGAGGAGCGCTCCGTCGTGCTGGACGAGCCCGGTGACGTTCGTGAGGACCGGGCGGTCGAGCCGGGCCGAGAGGCGCCCGGCCACGTCGCGGCCGTCGTAGGAGGCGGGGAGGAGGACGGCGTCGGGCCGCTCGCCGTTCCCGATGAGGGCGGCGATCGCGGCCGCGACCGGCGCGCCGGGCAGCGCCCCGGCGAGGTCGCCGACGTCGTAGACACGGGAGGCGCCGTACTCGCCGAGCGCGCCGGCGATCGAGGCGGTGTCGGGACCCCAGGCGAGGGCTTCGACCGTCGGGGCGACGGTGCGCGCCGCGGTGAGGAGCTCGAGCGTCAACGGCGTGAGTCCCTGCTCGCTGGTCTCCGCGAGCACCCAGATCCTGTCCATCTCAGATCACCTTCAGCTGCTCGAGGAAGGCGACGACGCGCGCGGCGCCGTCACCCTCGTCCACCACGACCTCGCCGCCCTCACGCGCCTCGGCGTCCGTGACGTCGACGATCTCCTCGCGCGCGCCGCGGCTTCCGACCGCTGACGCGTCGATCCCGAGGTCCGAGACCGCGAGGACGTCGATGGGCTTCGACTTCGCCGCCATGATCCCCTTGAAGGACGGGTACCGGGGCTCGACGACGCCTGCCGTCACCGTGACCACCGCGGGCAGCGGGCAGTTGACGTCGTCGTAGCCGGCCTCGGTCTGCCGCTCCACCTGGAGGGTCGTGCCGTCGGTGGACACGCGCTTGGCGAAGGTGACCGACGGCATGCCGAGCAGCTCGGCGACCTGGACGGGCAGCGTCCCGGTGTAGCCGTCGGTGGACTCGGTCGCCGCGATCACGAGATCCGGCTCGGCGCGGCGGATAGCCGCGGCGAGGACCTTGGCGGTCGACAGCGCGTCGGAACCCGCGAGCGCCTCGTCGCTCACGAGGATCGCCCTCGCGGCGCCCATCGCGAGCGCCGTGCGCAGCCCCGAGGTTTCGCCACCGGGGGCCATCGACACGATGGTGACATCGCTCCCCTCGACGTCGCCCGCGAGCTGCAGCGCCATCTCGACCCCGTAGGAGTCCGAGTCGTCCATGACGAGCTTGCCCGATCGGTCGAGCGTGTGGGTCTCGGCTAGGAGCGACGGAGGCATGGCCGGATCGGGAACCTGCTTCACGCAGACGACGACGCGCATGGGCGCATTGTTGACTACCCCGCGCGCTCACCGCCATTCCGCGCGGGGGAACCGGACGGTTCGCCGTCCGCCCTTCGCTCGGCGGCGCCGCCCCCTGCACGGAGGATCCTGACGGCTGCCGCGACCCGGTCCGTGATGATGGCGTCGATCCCGAGCGCACCCATCGCCGCGATGTCGGCGTCCGCATCGACGGTCCAGACGTGGAGTCCCAGACCCCGCTCCCGCGCCCCGGCGACCAGGCCGGCGTCGACCTGGGTCACGAACGGGTGGAGGGTCGCGCAGCCGAGGTCCACCGCACGGTCCAGGGCCGGGCGCCCGTCGGCCCGCCAGTCGACGAGGAGACCGCACGGCACCCCGGGCGCGACCTCGTGCACGGCGGTGAGGGACTCGGGGACGAACGACGAGACGAAGACCCCGGCGGGCGGGGTTCCGGGGGCACCGGGGCCTCCTCCCCGCTCGAGGAGCAGCCTCGCGACGAGCACGGCCTCTGCGGGCCCGCCCTTGATCTCGACGTTGACCTGGAGGCCCGCGCAGGCCTCGAGCGCGTCGTCGAGCAATGGGACCTCGCCGGGCAGTTGTGCGGCGGTCACGTCCGCGACCTCGCCCACCCCGGGGACGAGCCGGTCGTGGTGGACCGCCAGCGCCCCGTCCGCCGTCGCCCGGACGTCCAGCTCCACCCCGTCGGCGCCGGCCCGACCCGCCGCCAGGAAGGCCTCGATCGTGTTCTCGCGGGGTGCAGGCACGCCGTGGCAGCCCCGGTGGGCGAAGATGGCGGTCACCCGACCCTCCTTGCAATTCTAAGACGGTTGCTTATAATTTTCCGGGATTCCAATCCCTTGCGGCCGCGTTGCCGGGCCGAATATGTGAATTGGTTCACAACCGGAGGACCGACACATGGCGCTGATGTGGAACCGGACGGTCGACTGGGACGCAGGTGACTGGCGTCGCGCGGCAGCGTGCAGGAACACCGAACCCGACCTCTTCTTCCCGGTCGGGACCACCGGTCCAGCGGTCGACCAGATCGAGGCCGCCAAGCGGGTGTGCCGCTCGTGCGAGGCGCAGGAGCCGTGCCTCGACTTCGCCCTCGCCACCAACCAGGAATCGGGGGTGTGGGGCGGGACCTCCGAGGAGGAGCGCCGCAAGCTCCGGAAGGCGTGGCTGGCCGCTAGGCGTAGCGCCGCCGCGTCCGGTGGGTCCATAGAGTCCATCCGGCCGGTCACCTTCCGGCGCTGACCGGCGCTCAGCGGGCGGCCGGCGGCAGCCGGATCTCGACGAGCGTCCCGCCGCCGCCGGCGGCACCCATCGTGATCGAGCCGCCGAGCTGGCTCACGACGAGGTCACGGACGATCGACAGCCCAAGGCTCGTCGTGCGCTCGATGTCGAAGTCCGGCTCGAGGCCTTTGCCGTCGTCGCTGACGCTCACCTCGAGCCCCTGACGTCCGTGCGCGAGGGTCACTCGCACGTGCCCGGTGCCGTCTGCGCCGTTCGCCGTGCCGCCGTCCACCCCGACGAAGGCGTGCTCCACCGCGTTCTGGAGGATCTCCGCGAGCGTGACGGCGAGCGGCGTCGCGGTGTCGGCGGTGACCTCCCCGAGATCGCCCTCCACGGTGATCTCGACCGATTGTGACGAGACCACCGAGTCCTCGGCCATTTGTACGAGCGAGGAGACGATCTCGTCGAACGGCACCTGGTCGCTCGGGTCCCGGGACAGGATCTCGTGAACGACGGCGATCGAGCGCACCCGGCGCTCCGCCTCGCGCAGGGCGGCCCTGCCGTCATCCGACGGCAGGCGCCGGGCCTGGAGGCTGAGCAGCGACGAGATCGTCTGGAGGTTGTTCTTCACTCGGTGGTGCACCTCGCGGATCGCCGCGTCCTTGGAGAGGAGCAGGCGATCCAGGCGCCGCACATCGGTGACGTCGCGCATGAGGATCGCCGCTCCGGTTGCGAGGTGGTTCTCGAGCAGCGGGATGCACTGCACGAGGACGATCACGTCAGGCCGCCGCTCGACCTCCTCGACCACCGGGTGGCATGTGAAGAGCGCCCACTGGACGGCGGACGCCTGGACGCCGAGCTCTGTGAACGTGTGGCCTTCGGGGGTGGAGTAGACGCCCATGCGGTGGAAGGCGTTGATCGCGTTGGGCGAGGCGAATTCGATGCGACCCTCGCCGTCGACGAGCACGAACCCGTCGCCGACTCTCGGCGTCTCCTCCGTGCCGACGTCCTCTTGGGTGAAAGGGAACTCGGCCTCGGTGATCATCTTCAC
>JASHYA010000190.1 GCA_030043315.1 Acidimicrobiales bacterium | reverse complement strand
CTGACGACGGCCGGGCCGCTCCCCCGGCAGCAGCGCCCACCGGCTCTAACCGAGGAGGGCGACCTCCATTGTGTTGACCAGTGCCTGCCTCACCGCGAGCGGGCCGCCGAGGATCGTGAAGGTGGAGATCTTCTTCCCCCCAAGGCCGGAGGTGCCGGAGGCAGCGAGGAACGACGGCAGGTAGGCACCCATGCTCGTCGGGGTCGCGGTCAGGAGCAACGGTTCGGGATCAGCATCCGTCGGGCCGTCCGCGGCGACGACCGCACCGGCGAGGCCGTCGCTGAAGAAGTCGCCCCTGGCGACCGCGAGCTTGCCGGTGCTTGCCCATCCGAGCCCGACGTGCGACTTCGCAGACGTGAGCTCGCACTCCGCAAGCTCGATCGCGGTCTCGGTGTAGTCGTTCCCCGCGATGCGCAGGACGGAGACGTGACTGGCTTCGAGAGTCTGCACGACCGCATCGGACACCGCCAACGGACCGCCCATCACGATGACCTGTTGGATGTGGAGAGCCCCGATGGCGTTTACCGCTTGCGCCGACAGAGCCGACGGCGAGGTCAGAAGTATCGGGAGGTGCTCGGTGTAGGACAGGGTGCTCGCAGCCTCGGCATCCTGGAAGCCGTTCCCGGTCGTGAGGATCGCGGTGGTCAGCGCGCCTGCTGGGACGGAGGTGGACGCATCACCTGCCGTCACGTTGTACGCCCCGTCGCCGCCGGACGCGTTCACGGTCGAGTAGGCGCCCGCGAGATCGACACGTCCGGCCGCAGCGCCCGCAGTCTTGGCGATCTCGAGCGCGGTGTCGTACTCGGTTGTTCCGGCCACCCGCGTCACGTCCACCTTCACTGTTCCGGGCAGCGGCGTTGCACCACCACACGAATAGGCCGGCGAGCTCTCCAGCTCGGAGATGACTGCTGTGCTCACCGCCAGAGGCCCGCCCACGACGTAGACGTGGGTGATGCCCTCGTCACGGATCGCCAGGAGCGTTGTCGCGGAAAGGGATGTGGGCGCGGTGAGCAGCGTGCCCGTCTCGAGGTAACTCGCAAGATACGCGCTGGCCAGCGCGTCGGGATAGGTCTTGTCCGTCGCGAGGACGACCGCCCTGCCCGATGTGGGCGACGACGGACAGGCACCCCGGTGGTATGTGAACTGATGCTCGAGCTCGGCGGCGGCCGTCCCGTCCTCCGTCGAGCCGTAGACGCGAGACGGTACGGTCAAGTACGAGTTCGAGAAGCTCTCACCTGTGGCCGTGGACACTGGTCCTGGCGCCGAGATCACGCTGCCGGCGGCCTCCATGCGGACCGGTGTGAGGCTCGATGGTGGGGAGCTCGCGCCACCCTCCGCTGATTCGAGGTGGCTGAAGCGCGTCGAGCGGTAGTCGGCGAGGGGCGACAGCGTTGTCTGGCGGGTCGTTGTTGTGAAGACCGTCGGACGCTCGGTGATCCACTCGGCCGAGGTCGCGGTCACCTGGTACCCGAATGTGTGGCTGTAGGTCCACTTCGCCGTCGTGTCCGAGATCGTGACGTGCCAGAGACCGGTGCTCGTGAGCGCCACCGACGCCTGCATGACGTCGCCGGGAGCGACTGTGAACGACGGCGACCCCCCAGGAGTCGACGTCAATGTCAGTGTCCAGGAGGGTTCCGGAAGGACCTCGACCCATGCCGAGTACCCGACCTCCTTTGTCGCGGTCGCCCCGATCGTGCCGACCTGGATCAGGGTTGTCCCCGTGACCCCGCCGATGCCGACCCAGTTCGCCGCGAACTGGAGCGTGGGCGAGGCGACGATCGACGGGATCGTCCAGCTGGCGCCCACCGCCGTGAAGTTCGAACCGGTTTCCACTTCCCCGGACCAGTTCGAAGCGACGCGGACCGTGCTCTTCACTTCGTCGCGTACCTGGCTCGCCACCCCGTCATCGCGCGTTGCCGGCCGCAACGCGTCGGGCGACCGGTGGTGGAGGGCGGCCCGTACCCGCGCGGGAAGGTCACCGGTACCTGCCGAGGTCCGCGTGGGGCTGGCGGACTGCGTGACCGCAAAGCGACCACCTGTGGACGCACCGGCTGCGGCCGCAGCCCCCGTCCACGCTGCGCACATCGTGAACCCCAGCACGCCCGTCATGAGCGCGGCACTCCACCCTGGCCTGTTCATGGCCCCTCCTGCCTTCCGGGTTTCAAGCGAACGCGCAGCGTATCGCGGCGTCCGCTCCCGACGACGATCGCCAATCAGTGGGTCCGAGCTGCGCGCCGTTCGCGGCGACGCCGGGCAGCCGACCCGCCGTTGCACCCCGAGTAACCCCAGGGAGCCACGCCGGGACGCTACACTCCTAGCGCAATCTCCGGCGGAGGACCCGACCAGTGTCGATCGTGCTGCAAGACGTCGAGCCCGGGAGCCACGTGGTCCACTTCTATGCCGACGACTGTGCGCTCGCGTCGTCAGTCGCCGGGTACGCCGCCGAAGGGCTCGACGCAGGAGAGGCGGTCGTGCTGATCGTCGAACCTGCGCACCTCGCGGCCACGCGCTGTGCCCTCCGCGCGAGAGGACTCGACCCCGACGCCGGCCCGGCGAGAGGCATCCACCTGCTCGACACGGCCCCAACCCTTCGGCGCATCATGGAAGACGGTCTTCCGGCACCGGATCGTTTCGCTGACGCGCTGGGCGACCTGCTCTCCTCAGCATTGCCGGGACATGCCGGAGTCCGCGCCTACGGAGAGATGGTCGAGACGCTCTGGCGGAGAGGCAACGTCGCGGCGGCGCTGGCCCTCGAGGAGTTGTGGAACGAGATCGCGCGGGAGTTCCCCATCACGCTGTACTGCGCGTACAAGGACACTCTCGTCGCCGGGACGACCGATGCGTCGGTCCTCGACGACGCCTGCAGGCTTCACTCCGCGGTAGTTGGTGACGGGGCGCTCTCTCTGCGCAGCAGCGCCTATCGGCGCTTCGTCGCGGAGGAGGACGCGCCGGCCGCGGCGCGCGCGTTCGTCCTGGCGACCCTCGAGTGCCGGGACGCCCCGCTCGCGGCCGATGCGGCGCTCGTCGTCTCCGAGCTGGCGACGAACGCGGTGCGTTACGGCGGCGCTGGCTTCTCCGTCACCCTGTCCTGCCTCGCGCAGGGCGTCCGCATCTCGGTACGCGACAGCGGACCGGAACTCCCGTCGCTGCGCAGCTCCTCGCCATTCGATCCGGGTGGGCGGGGGCTCCCGATCGTCGACGCGCTCTGCCCGAACTGGGGTACCACGCGTCGCCACGACGGCAAGGTGGTCTGGGCGGAGCTCGACCGGTAGCCGTCCCACCCCGGCACTGCGAGGCAGACCGGCTCCGGCGGGCACCGACGGGCTCCGGAGGAGCAGGCGAGCAGCTTCGTGGTACGAAGGCGCCGTGAGGACACGGTTCGCAGGTCGGGTCCCGGCGCCTCCCAGTCGTCATGGCGCCCCTGCACCGGTCCCGTCGAAACACCTGGTCAGGGCCTCGCGCTTGCCTCGTCAACCAGGCGGCAGGCTGGAAGGATGGTCCCCTACGGTCACGCGCGGCGATCGGCGCCGCGCCTGCCGGGGTCGCAGGGAGAGGACGGCGCACGGTGAGTGCAGCGAGTGAGGCCGTAGGCAGGCAAGACCCCACACGGTCGTTCGCGCACTGCCACGTCCACACCGAGTTCTCGATCCTCGACGGCGCAAGTCGGATCGACGACCTCGTGGCCGCCGCCTCTGCGGACGGGCAGCCTGCGCTGAGCATCACGGACCACGGCAACATGTACGGCGTCCTCCCCTTCTACGCGGCGTGCACGAAGGCCGGGATCACCCCGCTTCTCGGGACCGAGGCCTACATGGCCTACGACCGGCGCGACGAGCGCATGAACGTCCGCGGCACGACGGTCGACGACACCGGAGGGGACGTCGAAGGCGGCAGGAAGGCCTGGTACCACCTCACGATCCTCGCCGAGTCCAATGCCGGGTACGCGAACCTGATCAAGCTCTCCAGCCGCGCGTTCCTCGAGGGCTACTACCGCAAGCCCAAGGTCGACTGGGAGCTGCTCTCGGACCACGCGCAGGGCCTCATCGCGACGACCGGGTGTCTCGGCGGCCACGTCGCGCAGAGCCTCCTCGCGGGCAATTTCGACGACGCGCTCGCCAAGGCCGCACGCCTCCAGGACATCTTCGGGAGGGAGAACCTCTTCGTCGAGCTGCAGGACCACGGGATCGAAGAGCAGCGGCGGGTGATGCCGCAGCTCGTCGAGATCGCACGCCGTCTCGGTGCGCCGCTGCTCGCGACCAACGACAGCCACTACACCCGGCCGGAAGACGCCCAGGCCCACGACGCCTTGCTCTGCGTCCAGACGAAGGCCACGATCGACCAGCCCGGCAGGTTCCAGTTCAAGGGCTCCGGCCACTACCTGAAGAGCGCCGCGGAGATGCGCCGCCTCTTCGCCGAGATGCCCGAGGCGTGCGACAACACGCTGCTCGTCGCCCGCAGGGCGGATGTCCGTCTCGAGCTCGGCACGCCCAAACTGCCCGATTTCCCGGTGCCGCCGGAGTTCTCCTCCGCGAGCGGCTACCTGGAGCACGTCACTTTTCTGGGCGCGAGGGAGCGTTGGGGCGACCCGCTGCCCGACGTGGTGGTCGAGCGGCTCGCCTACGAGCTCAAGGTCATCCAGGACATGGGCTTCTCGGCGTACTTCCTCATCGTCTGGGACCTCATCCGCCATGCCAAGGAGCACGGGATCCGTGTGGGCCCGGGGCGGGGCTCCGCCGCCGGCTGCGCGGTCGCCTACTGCCTGCGGATCACCGAGCTCGACCCCATCCGCTACGACCTTCTCTTCGAGCGGTTCCTGAACCCGTCCCGCTTGTCGATGCCGGACATCGACATGGACTTCGACTCGCGCTTCCGGGACGAGATGATCCGCTACGCGGCCGAGCGCTACGGGCGGGACCACGTCGCGCAGGTCATCACGTTCGGCACGATCAAGGCGCGTGCGTCCGTTCGCGACGCCGCACGCGTCCTCGGGTACCCCTACGCGCTCGGCGACCGTGTCGCCAAGACGATGCCCCCCATCGTGATGGGGCGCGACATGCCGCTGTGGGCCTGTCTCTCGGAAGAGCCACCCGCCGGGTACGAGGACGGGTGGAAGATCGCGGCCGAGCTCCGCACGATGGTCGCGGAGGACCCCGACGTCGCCCGCGTCGCCACCGTCGCCAAGGGCCTCGAGGGCCTCCGCCGCCAGGACGGCATCCACGCGGCGGCGGTGGTCATCACGAAGGACCCGCTGACCGAATATCTCCCCGTCCAGCGCAAACCCGACCCCGGCGGCGACCCGGAGGACGCCCCCGTGGTCACCCAGTACGAGATGCACGGGGTGGAGGACCTAGGCCTCTTGAAGATGGACTTCCTCGGGCTGCGGAACCTCGACGTCATCACCGACGCCGTCGGGCTCATCGAGAAGACCCGCGGCGTCCACCTGGACATCGACCACGCGCCGCTCGACGACGAACCCACCTACGAGTTGTTGCGTCGTGGCGACTCGGTCGGGGTCTTCCAGCTGGAGGGCGGTCCGATGCGAACGCTGATGCGCTCCCTCGCCCCGACCTGCTTCGAGGACGTCGCTGCGCTCGTCGCCCTCTACCGCCCCGGACCGATGGCGGCGAACATGCACTTCGAGTTCGCGGACCGAAAGAACAGCCGCAAGAAGGTGGAGTACCTCCACCCCGACGCAGAGCCGATCCTCTCCGACACCTTCGGGCTGATGATCTACCAAGAGAAGCTCATGCGGGTCGCTCAGCAGTTCGCGGGCTACTCGCTCGCGGAGGCCGACAACCTCCGTAAGGCCTGTCTTCCCCGAGGAACGATGCTCTTGACCGAGTCCAGCGGCTACCTCCCGATCGAGCAGGTGGGTGCAGTCTCGAACCGGCGCGTGCAGACCATCGACACGACGTCCGCGACGTCACGGTTCGCCGAGATCGACGACGTCTGGTCGGTCGGCGTGAAGCCCGTCTTCAAGATGACCACGTCGTCCGGCTACACGGTGGAGGCGACGTCCGACCACCAGTTCCTCGTCGAGGACCGGTGGACCCGGCTCGAGGACCTCGCTCCCGGCGACCTGGTTGCTGTCGCCTCCCGAACGATCACCGACGGAAGCGACCGGGCAACCGATGCCGAGATCGATCTCGGGGCTCTCCTCGTCTCGGGGGGGTACACGCCCGACGTCGCTGCTGGCAGACCGGCCACCCAGCACTTCTCCACTTCCGACCCGGAGCTTCTCCACGTGTTCTTGTCGGCCTTCGAGAGGCACTTCGGTTATGAGAACACCGGGGTCAATGTCGTCAACGGTGTGACCCGGGTAGGGATGACCCGGGACGAGCTGTCGAGCCTGCGGCCCCTTCTCGGGAGCCTTGGAGGTTCCGACGAAAAGACCATCATGCATCGCCTCGTCAACGCCTCGACGCAGAAGGTGGAGCGCTTTCTCGGTCTCTACTTCTGCGCGGACGGGTGGGCGGACCGGAGCGGCGCCCACTTCGGCTCGAAGAGCTTCGCGGTCTGCCGCGCGTTGAAGCGGATGCTCCTGCGGGCCGGAATACTGTCGAACTTGCGCCGTAGAGATGTCCGGGGCCACGGCACCGACTTCATGCTGTCGATCGAGGACAAGAGTCAGGCGAAGGCGTTCGCCCAGCTGATCGGCCCCCACCTGACCGCCGTCAAGGCCGCAAAGGTGGGCCGCTTGCTCGCGGAGTGGGATGAGGGTGCGAGCGCGACCAGCATCGGCATCCCCTCGTCCTTCCTCCGGGCGGAGCTGGAACGCCGCTGCTCGGTCACCGGCCAGTCGAAGCGGGAGCTCGACGTCGGCACCGGCGGCTACGCCACCTGCCGCGTGGTCCACCGTCAGGCGCTCGGTGGTCTCCTGTACTCGGAGCGGCTCGAGGACCTCCGTTCGGGTGATCTCGTGTGGGACACCGTCGTCTCCATCGAGCCGGCTGGCGAAAGGGAGTGCTTCGACTTCCAGATGTCGGATCCGCAGCGGCCCTACGCGCTGGCAGAGGACGTTCTCGTCCACAACTGCGGAAAGAAGATCCGCGAGGTCATGCGTGCCGAGCGAGAGAAGTTCGTGTCGAGCGTCGAAGGCAACGGCTACTCGCGCGACCTGGGGGAGAAGTGGTTCGACATCATCGAGCCATTCGCCGATTATGCGTTTCCGAAGGCGCACGCCTTCGGTTACGGGCTCATCGCGTACCAGACCGCCTATTTGAAGGCAAACTATCCGACCGAGTACCTCGCCGCGCTCCTCACGAGCGTGCGGGAAAACCTCGACCGTGCAGGCATCTACCTCGCGGAGTGCCGGGCTCTCGGCATCACCGTCTCGGTGCCCGACGTGAACCGCTCCGCCGCCGACTTCACGCCGGTGCCGGGTGGTTCCGCGCGGGGGTTGGACGACACCATGCTCGTAGCAGGCGACGGATCGGGCAGGGGCACGATCCTCTTCGGGCTCGCCGCGGTGCGCAACGTCGGCACGTCGGTCGCCGAGGCCATCGCCACCGAGCGCGAAGCGAGGGGTCCCTTCGCCGACTTCGTCGACTTCTGCGAACGCGTGCCGATCGCGTGTCTGAACAAGCAGCCGTTGGACGCGCTCATCCGGGCTGGTGCCTTCGATTCGCTCGGCCACACGAGGAAAGGCCTCCTCCACGTCCACGAGGTGATCGTCGGCCAGATCGTCGCCAGGCGACGCGAGCGCGAACAAGGCGTCCTGTCGCTCTTCGGCGACGCGGACGGCCGCGCACCGGCGTTCGACCAACCCGTCGAGATCCCTGCCGTCGAGTTCGACAAGAAGGAACGCCTGGCCCACGAAAAGGAGATGCTCGGGCTCTACGTGTCCGACCACCCGCTCCTCGGACTCGAGTCGGCGCTACGACGGCGGACTGACGGCTCTCTGACCGAGGTGACAGAGCTCGCCGAAGGCACCATGCGGACCTTCGCAGGAGTCATCACCGGTCTCCAGGTGAAATGGACGAAGCGGGGCGAGCAGATGGCGGTCTTCACCCTCGAGGATCTTGAGTCGTCGATCGAGGTGACGGTGTTCCCGCGGGTCATGGTCCAGTACGCGGGCGTGATCGTCGACGACTCCGTCGTCACCGTGCGCGCGCGCGTCGACAAGCGTGACGAGCAGCCGAAGCTCATTGCATCGGAGATCGCCACGTTCTCCGGTGGACCCGCGTCTTCCTCCGAACCGCTTCGCGTTCGTCTGCCGATGGGTTCGATGAGCGTTCCGGTCCTTGACTCGCTGAAGGACGTGCTTGCGACGCACCATGGTGAGGTGCCCGTGCACCTCTACCTCGGAGGTCCCGGTGCAAAGGGGTTTCGCCTCCCGCCCGAGTACTGCGTGGACACGTCGAACGGGGTCGTCGCCGCGTTGCGGGTCTCGGTGCCGGGGATCGAGATCCTGCCCGAGGCGCCCGCTGCGGACGGGACCGGGATCTCGCTCACGACGCCTCCGGACCCGCCCGTCGTCAGCTGACGCGGGGCGCGTCCCCTCGGAAGTGCCGTCGCCATTCTTCCCCGAGATCCGACGGGCGTCCCCGCGACCCGTTGAAATACCTTGACGATTCGCCTTGTCCCTGTATCGTGGCGACAACCAACGTGAACCGCTTCTTGGAACAACGAAAGGACGGAGCCCATGAATCGTCGTGAGCTCATACGGGCGGTCGCCGCACACACGGCAGACGACACGAAGCATGTCGAGACGGTGGTCTCCGGCGTGACCGACGTCATCACCGCAGTCGTCGCCAAAGGGGAGGCGGTGACGATCCAGGGCTTCGCCAAGTTCGCAAAGGTAGAGAGGGCCGCCCGGATGGGTCGAAACCCCCGCACCGGCGAGGCGATCCGCATCAAAGCCTCCAAGCGCGTGCGTGTCAGTCCGATGAAGGCGTTCAAGGACACGGTGATGTCGCCGAGCCAGGCACCTCGTCTCGCTGCGGGTGTCTACCCGACCTCGCTCGAGCTCCTCGCCAAGCAGGCGACCAAGCGTCGTGCGGCGGCGTCGGCGACGAAGGCCACCACCGGGACGACGAAGGCGACGGCGAAGAAGGCGGGGGCGGCGAAGAGGGCTGCGAAGAAGACCGTCACCAAGCGGGCACCTGCGAAGAAGGCCGCGACCCGGGCGACCCGGGCGACGACCAAGCGTGCCGGCGCAACGAAGAGGGCGGGTGCTGCCAAGCGCACCGTCACCGCCAAGAGGACCACGAAGAAGGCGACCGCCAAGCGCACTGCTCGCCGCTGAGCCCTTCGATGCCGGGTCCTGTGGCGCTTCAGGATTCGGAGTCTCGATCCCCGTCCGACTGGTCTTCGTCATGCCGCTCGATGAGGTGCGCAAGGCCCTCGGCAAGCGAGAGGAGCCGCCGGCTGAGCATTCGGCTTGTCGTCCGCGGCACCGTCTCCACCGTGGGGAGCTCGCCGGTCCATTGCACGCGCACACCACCGATGTTGCGCTCTTCCGCGTGCAACGCCACCTCTGCGTAGAGGGAGCGCCGGGGTCCGCCGAACATCAGGTCGAGATCGCCCCCGGAGGTCGCGACGGGGATCGTCGCCATCGGATCGCCGACTCGTCGCGGTGGCGGGTCCCTCCCCTCCACCGGGGTGGCGAGCGCGGAGGCGCGTACCGTCGACTCGAGCCGCTCGAGCGCCCGGCCCAAGGCTTCGAGGTTCGTCGGGTGGCGGGAGACCACGAGCCGCAGGGGATGGCCCGATGCGGCTTCCCCGACCACGACGAACTGGACGTTCGCGTCGGACAGCGCGCGCACGACGGATGCGACGTCGGGCCCCCCGGCCGTCACCGTCATGCCCCTTCGCTTCCACTGCTGCGCAGAGAGGTCCGGCCGGTCCCCCGCCGGACCTGCACGGGCACGGAGAGCGACGGAGCACGGTCCCGACTGCGGTGCCACGACAGCCCGCTCATCCGCTCCTCCCGCCCTCTTGCCGGAGGCGTGCCGACACGATCACGTTACACGCGACCTGCAGCTGGGACCGGGTAAGAGGCTCCTCCCGTCGCCGGGGCCGCTCGCTCCACCCGAGACGCGGACCCGACCGGGGGTGGACCGACCGGAGTGCCTCAGCGACCCGCCCGCCACAGCGCCGCGGAGAGCCGGAGCGCCATCCGCACAGCGGACCAGCCCAGTCGCAGGACCGCCCCCGCGACGAAGGCCACGAGCGCAGCCCCGCCTGCGACCTCGCGCACCACGAGTACCGGGGCCGGTGACCGGTCTGCCGAGAGCGGACAGGCCTCCAACAGGCCGACCAGCGCCTCACGCTCCACGAGCTCGACGTCGTGCGCGTCTGCCAGGGCCACCGCTGCGGGGGTGCAGGTGGAGTTGGTGACGACGAGCGCCCGTGCGGCGTCGTAGTAGCGGGTGGCACCGATCACCTGCTGCACCGCTTCGATCCCGACGCCACCGTCGTAGCGCTTCGCTTGCACCACCAGCCGCTCGCCGTCCCGCTGCAGGAGCAGGTCCGCCCCGAAATCGCCGCTCGCACGGGTGCGAGTCACCGCGTAGCCGAGGTCGGCGAAGAGCACCGCCAGGCGGTCTTCGAACTCACCGCCCGACATGGCGTCGAGCTCGCCGACGCCCGCCCGGATGGCCCGTTCCCTGCGGAGTGCGGCCGGAACGCCGAGGAGCGCCAACGCGCCACACACGTCCAGCGCGACAGCCGCGTCCCCGAGCCACGCCCACGGCCCGTCCCGCAGGACCGTGGCGTGCAGGTGGAGGACGGCGAGCGTCGCCGAGGTCGCAAGGAGAGCGACCACGACGACCGGCGCGAGCACCGCGGTCGCCGTGGCGCGCAGCCCCGACCCCGACCCCCGCCGTCCCACGCGCCCAAGACTACGAACAGGGTGTGACTTACATGATGGAAGGGTCCCCGGAGCAGGACTGGGTCTGACCCCAATCGTGTGACTGGCCATGTGCCTTGCCGTTGATCTGTCGGCCCGGTTCCTGCCCGTGGACGCGCACCAGCCGGTCGGACGAACGTGACCTGATAGGAGCCTTGAGCAGCACCGTGTAAGTCCTGTCCGCCGTCCCGGCCGGTGGTGCCATCCAAGTGACTGACAAGGAGGGCAGGTTCCAGCATGCCAAGGGAGAAGCGGGTTGTCATCGGCGGGGTGGACACCCACAAGGACGTCCACGTCGCAGCGGTGGTCGACGAGGTCGGCAAGATCCTCGACACGAAGAGCTTCGAGACGACCGAGAAGGGTCACCGAGCGCTGCTCTTGTGGCTCCGTTCGTTCGGCACGCTCGCCAAGGTCGGGGTCGAAGGCACGGGCGCCTATGGCGCAGGTCTGGCCCGACACCTCGCAGAGGCAGGAATCGAGGTCCTCGAGGTCAACCGGCCCAACCGCCAGGCACGCAGGCGCAGGGGCAAGTCCGACACCGTCGACGCCGAGGCCGCCGCCCGGGCGGCCCTCAACGGCGAGGCGAAGGTCGTGCCCAAGTCTCAGACCTCGATGGTCGAGTCGATCCGTGCGCTGCGTGTCGCGTTCAGATCCGCACGCGGCAGCCGCACCCGGGTGGCCCTCCAGATCCGCGACCTGGTCGTGACGGCGCCAGACGAGGTGCGAGCCGCTCTCGGCGCGCTCTCCACGGCTGAACGTGTGGCGCGCTGCGCTGGCTTGCGGATCACCGGTGACCTGGCCGACCCGCCTGTAGGGACCAAGTTCGCCCTGCGCACCTTGGCTCGGCGCTACGAGGCCCTGAGCGCCGAGATGGCCGAGCTCGACGCGGCGCTCGACCGGCTCACCGCGCGAGCCAACCCGGCGCTTCGCGGCGCCAATGGCGTGGGCTCTGACGTCGCCGCCATCTTGCTCGTCTCGGCGGGCGACAACCCCGACCGGCTGAAGAGCGAGGCAGCGTTCGCCGCGTTGTGTGGAGTGTCGCCGGTCGAGGCCTCCTCGGGGAAGACCGTCCGTCACCGCCTCAACCGTTCGGGGAATCGCCAGGCGAACCACGCACTGTGGCGCATCGTGATGGTGCGGATCGGCACGGGGCACCCGGCCACGGTCGCGTACGTCGAGCGCCGCACGAAGGAGGGAAAATCCATGCGCGAGATCGTCCGGTGCCTGAAGCGCCACGTCGCCCGCGAGGTCTACCGCCATCTCGTCCACCCTGAGCCAGTGCCCGCTGGCGCAGATCTGCGTGCGGCTCGCCTTGCCGCCGGCATCAGCCTCAAAACGGTCGCCGACGCTCTCGGGAGCTGGCCTACCCGAATCTCCCAGCTCGAGCGCGGCATCACGCACAACACCGAGCTCGCCCGCCGCTACGTCCGATGGCTGGACGGCCAGCGCCCACACGAAGTGGCCGAACTCGTTGTGCGCGCGGCTTGACAAAGATAGGAGCATCGCCTCCGGGGGGCGCGCCGGTCCGGGCTTCTGCGAGCCGTGGGCGTCGCCAGGTCTCCTCGGGCAGCGAGGGATCAGGCGTCAGATGTCGGCACCGGCGGCGTCGGGAAGTCCTGCCTCGCTGTAGAGCGGCAGCGTGCCGAATACGGCAGGCGGGTCACGCCAGAGGGGTCGCCCGCCTCCGGCGGCGTCCGGCGACCCTGAGCGCGCCGCTTCGATCGCGCGCCACACGCGCTCGGGGGTGCACGGCATGGCGACGTGACGGACGCCCAGGTGCGCGATCGCGTCCACCACCGCGTTGTGCACCGCTGGGGTGGAGCCGATCGTCCCGGACTCCCCGATCCCCTTCGCACCGAGGGGATTGAGGAAGGTGGGCGTCTCGGTGTTGGTCGCCTCGAAGGACGGCAGCTCCGCGGCGCTCGGCATCTCGTAGTCGGCGAGGCTCGCAGTCACGGGATTGCCCGCGTCGTCGAACCGCTTCTCCTCCCAGAGGGCCTGGGCCATCCCCTGGGCGATCCCACCGTGCTGCTGGCCGGTCACGAGGAGCGGGTTCAGGATCCGTCCACAGTCGTCGACGGCGACGTGGCGCACGGGCCGCACCTTGCCGGTCTCGGTGTCCACCTCGACGACCGAGACGTGCGCGCCGAAGGGGAACGACGAGTCTGCCTCCTTGAAGTCGAGGGCCGCGGCGAGGGGTCCGAGGCCGGGGGGGCGGCTCTCCGATCCTCCACCCGCCCCTTCTGCGCCATCTGCGCCGTCCGATCCTCGCCCGCTGCCCGCGCCGTCCGACGACACCCCCGCCCTTGCCGCGAGCTGCGCGAGCTGGCCCCAGCCCAGCGCTCTCGAGGGCACGCCCGCAACGCCGATCCGTCCTCCGTCGAAGACGACCACGTCCTCGGGCGCCGCCTCCAGCTCGGCTGCGGCGAGCGCCCTCGCCTGCTCCAACACCTCCTCCGCCGCGCGCAGGACCGCGCTCCCGCCGATCTGCAGGGAGCGCGAGCCGCCGGTGCCACCGCCGCGGGGGACCACCGCGGTGTCGGACTGGACGAAGCGGACGTGCTCGAGCGGGATGCCGAGGGTGTCCGAGACGATCGTCGAGAAGGCGGTCGCGTGGCCCTGCCCGTGCGAGGAGGTTCCGACACGGACGGTCGCGGTGCCGTCCTCGTGGATCTCGACCGCGCCGAGCTCCGACCCCCCGCCGGTCACCTCGACGTAGACGCCGACGCCGATCCCGAGCTGCACGGCGTCGCCACGCGCCCGGCGCGCCGCCTGCTCTTCGCGGAGCGCGTCGTAGTCGGCGAGCTCGAGGGCGCGCCGGAGCGGCGCCTCGTAGTCACCGGTGTCGTAGACCGTCCCTACCGCGGTCGTAACCGGTTCGGAGAAGGGGGGCCGCAGGTTCCGCCGGCGCAGCTCGACGGGGTCCACTCCGAGCTCGGCCGCCGAGAGGTCCATCATCCGCTCGAGGAGCTCGGCCGCCTCGGGGCGTCCGGCACCCCGGAACGCGCCCATCGGCGTGGTGTTCGTGACGACGGCCGCCACGTCGTAGCGGACGACCGGGATCCGGTAGACGCCCTCGGCCATCATCCGGGTCGGGCCGAGACCCAGTGCTCCGCCGAAGCCCGCGTACGCTCCCGCGTCACCGAGCACGCGGCAGTGCATGCCGGTGAGGTGACCGTCCGCGTCGAAGCCGAGCTCCACCCACTGGACCTGACCCCGGCCGTCCGGCATGCCGAGGAACGCCTCGGCCCGGGTCTGCACCCAGCGGACGGGGCGGCCGAGGCGCAGGGCCGCCGCGACCACCGCCGCGTGCTCCGCGCCCATCCCGACCTTGCTGCCGAAGGCGCCGCCGACGTGCGGCGCGACGACGCGCACCGTCGCCTGGTCGACGCCGAAGTACTCCGAGACCAGCTTCCAGAACGCGTGGGGCATCTGGGTCGACACGTACACGGTGAGCTCGTGGCCGTCACCGTCGTCGCCGGGCACCGCGGCGATTGCGTCGGTCTCCATCGGCACCACCGCGACCCGCTGGTTCTCCAGCTCCGCACGGACCACGCGCACCGCGCCGGCGAACGGGTCGGGCTCCGCCGCTCCGGCGAACCCGGCCACGACGTTCGTCCCGACGGCGTCGAACTGCGGGGGCGCGGCCGGTGTCGCGGCGGCGACGGGATCGACGACGGGCTCGAGCGGCTCGTAGTCCACGACGACCAGCTCCGCGGCGTCGTCCGCGGACGCCTGGCGCTCGGCGACGACCACCGCCACGGCGTCGCCCACGAAGCGGACCTTGTCGGTGGCGAGCGGCGGGCGCGCGCACGCCGCGTTCAGCACGAACAGACCGGGGACGGGCGCGAGGTCAAGGTCCGCGGCCGTGTACACGGCGACCACGCCAGGCGCGGTCGCTGCCGCCGCGATGTCCACCGACACGACGCGCGCGTGCGCGTGCGGTGACCGGACGAAGGCGGCGGCGAGACAGCCGGGGATCTTCAAGTTGCCGACGAAGGTGGCCCGCCCGGTGAGCAGGTCGGGGTCCTCCACCCGTCGGACGCGGTTGCCGAGGAGCGAGCCAGGCATCGCCGCGGGAGCCTATCGGCGGGTGGACGACCCCCGGGACGGCCGGCGGTAATGCACGACGTAGTCGGGCACGGGCACGTCGTCTTCGCCGTGCTCGTCGGGCACCGGGACGCCGGGCACGACCGCCAGCGGGAGGTGACCTGCCCAGACGCCTCCCGCGTCGATGTCCTCGGGGTCGTCCTTCGGCCCCCCCGTCCGGATCTTCGCCGAGGCCTCGTCGATCGAGATCCGGACCACCCTCGTCGAGCGCAGCTCGCGGGCGTTCGCACCGCGGGCGTCGGCGGTGCGGCCCGGGGCGATCTGCTCGACGACCGCGTCGAGGGCGGCACGCTTCTCGACCGGGTCGCGGACCTCCGTTGCGGTGCCGTAGACGACGACCGAGCGGTAGTTCATCGAGTGGTGGAAGCCCGAGCGGGCGAAGACGAGCCCGTCGACGAGCGTGACCACCAGGCAGACGGGCATCCCAGCGCCGATGGTCCGCAACGCGTGGTTGGCCGTCGCCCCGTGGACGTACAGCGCGTCGCCGACACGGGCATAGCCGGTGGGCAGGACGGCGGGCCCCCGGTCGGTGCAGAACCCCAGGTGGCAGACGAACCCCTCGTCGAGGATCGCCTCGACCGTCTCGCGGTCGTAGGCGCCACGTTCGGGGAGGCGGCGCACCTTCGAGCGCCGCCCGGTCCGCCAGGCGCTCCCTGACGCCGTCATCTCGCCTCTCTCCCTCGATTTCCTAGTGCTCGGTCCTCGGTCCGGTCCGCGGTGTCACGATAGAGCGCCCCTGGGCGGCCACCCCGCCATGGGCACGCGACGACCGGGTCGGCGGTAACGGCTGGAACGGCAGGCGAGCTCGAGACGAGACCCGGAAAGGACCGGAGGTCACATGGACCTGGGCGGCAAGCGCGTGGTGGTGACCGGCGGGGCCAGCGGCATCGGGAAGGCGCTGTGCATGCGGTTCGGCGCCGAGGGCGCGGCCGCAGTCGTCGTCGCGGACCTCGACGTCGACGGCGCAGCCGACGTGGCGATGCGGCTCTCGGCCTCGGGCACCCGCTCCCGGGCCGTCCGCTGCGACGTCGCGGACGAAAGCGACGTCGTCGCGCTCGTCCGCGCGACCGAGGCGGAGACAGGGCCGATCGACCTCTTCTGCTCGAACGCCGGTATTGCGGTCGCCGGCGGGGTGGAGGTCCCGGACGCCGACTGGGAGCGCATCTGGTCGGTGAACGTCATGGCCCACGTGTACGCGGCGCGGGCGCTCGTCCCCCTGATGGCAGCGCGGGGCGGGGGCTACCTGCTTGCGACGGCGTCCGCCGCGGGCCTCCTCACGAACCTCGGGTCGGCCCCCTACAGCGTGACCAAGCACGCGGCGGTCGCCCTCGCCGAGTGGCTCTCCGTCACGTACGCGGCAGACGGGATCAGGGTCTCCTGCCTGTGCCCCCAGGGGGTCCGCACGCCGATGCTGCTCGGCGGCCTCGACGAAGACGAGCCCTCGGCCACCTCCGTCCTCGCGGCGGGGGACGTGATCGAGCCCGACGCGGTCGCCGACGCGGTCGTCCAGGCGCTCGCAGAAGAGCGCTTCCTCGTCCTGCCGCACCCCGAGGTGGCCACGTACGAACGTCACCGAGCCGACGACCGCGAACGGTGGCTCGCAGGGATGCGGCGGTTGTGGGCGAGCCTCTCGGGTGAGAGTCTCGGATGAGTCGCCCGGAACAATCCCCCGGCACGAGGCGTTGGTGAGGCTCGTCGGCGCCGGGAGGCAGCGAGCCCGGGCCCGAGCTCCAGGAGGTCGCCATGCCCGCAGTCACCGTTGACAACGTGCTGGCGCTCGAGCGCGTCCGGAGGCCGGACCCGGCCACGACCGAGCTCCGTCCGGTGCGCCAGGTCACGACGGCCCCCCACGGGTTGGAGGGTGAGGGGTTCCCCGTCCGGCGGGCGTTCGCCGGCGTCTCCCTCGCCGACCTCGACCCCTTCGTCCACATGGACCAGATGGGGGAGGTCGAGTACGCCCCGGGCGAGCCCAAGGGCACCCCCTGGCACCCCCACCGGGGCTTCGAGACCGTCACGTACATGATCGACGGGACGTTCCAGCACCAGGACTCGATCGGCGGGGGCGGTCTCATCACCAACGGGGCCACCCAGTGGATGACCGCGGGCGCGGGCATCCTCCACATCGAGCGGCCCCCCGAGGACCTCGTGGCCTCCGGGGGCCTCTTCCACGGGATTCAGCTGTGGGTGAACCTCCCCAGGCGCGACAAGTGGGTACCACCCCGCTACCAGGGCATCGAGCCGCACACAGCGACGCTGCTCTCCTCACACGACGGCGGCGCGCTGCTCCGGGTCATCGCCGGCGAGGTCGACGGCCACAAGGGCCCTGGCGTCACCTACACGCCGATCACGCTCGTGCACGCGACGTTGAGCCCGGGGGCGCGCCTCGAGCTCCCGTGGCCCCGCAGGTTGAACGCGCTCGTCTACGTGCTCGCGGGACGTGGCACCGTCGGCGAGGACGGCCGTCCCGTGCAGACGGGGCAGCTCGCGGTGTTCGGCACCGGCGATGCGTTCGCGGTCGCGGCCGACGCCACGCAGGACTCGTCCACCTCGGCACTGGAGCTGCTCGTGCTCGGGGGCGAGCCGATCGCCGAGCCCGTGGCGGCCTACGGCCCGTTCGTGATGAACACCCGCGATGAGCTCACCCAGGCCTTCGAGGACTTCCATGCAGGGCGGCTCGGGTCGATCCCCGCGGAGCACATCGGTCACTGACGGTGCCGCCGCTACGATGAGCCGAACGTGGCGAGCGCCGGAGCGGCGCCAGCCCGACGTCCATCGAGGAGGTGGCCCACCATGACGACCGCGGTCATCGTCGACGCCGTCCGGACCCCGGGGGGCAAGCGCAACGGCGTCTTCAAGAACTGGCACGCGGTCGACCTCGCCTCCGAAGCGCTGAGGGGCCTCCAGGCGCGCAACGACCTCGATCCCTCCCTCGTCGACGACGTCATCATGGGTTGCGTCATGCAGGTCTCCGAGCAGTCGCTGAACGTCGCGCGCAACGCGGTGCTGGCCGCAGGGTGGCCCGAGTCGGTCCCAGCCACGACGGTCGACCGCCAGTGCGGCTCGTCCCAGCAGGCCATCCACTTCGCCGCGCAGGGGGTGATCGCCGGCGCCTACGACGTCGTGGTGGCCGGAGGCGTCGAGAGCATGACGCGCACGCCGATGGGATCTTCGGTCGTACGCGAGCTCGGCATGCCGTTCGGTCCGCGCGTGGTCGCCCGCTACGCAGAGCGCGGCGGCCTGGTGAACCAGGGGCTCTCCGCGGAGATGGTCGCCGACGCGTGGGAGATCGGTCGCGAGGAGCTCGACGCGTACGCGCTCGGCAGCCACCGGCGCGCGGCCACGGCCACCGCCGAGGGCCGGTTCGAGCAGGAAATCGTGCCCGTGGCTGTGCGCGACGACGACGGCGACGACACCGGCGTGGTCGTGACCACCGACGAGGGCATCCGCCCGGACACCTCGCTCGAGGCGCTCAGCCAGCTGAAGCCCGCCTTCAAGCCCGACGGAAAGGTCACCGCCGGCAACTCGTCGCAGATCACCGACGGTGCGTCCGCGGTCCTCGTCATGAGCGAAGAGCGCGCCGACGCGCTCGGGCTCACCCCGAAGGCTCGCTTCGTCGCCTTCGCGCTGGCGGGCGTCGACCCGGTCACGATGCTCACCGGGCCCATCCCCGCGACGCGTGCCGTGCTCGAGCGGGCGAAGCTCTCGCTCGACGACATCGACCTCGTCGAGATCAACGAGGCGTTCGCGTCGGTCGTGCTCGCGTGGGAGCGCGAGATCCACCCGGACATGGCGAAGGTCAACGTGAACGGCGGCGCCATCGCTCTCGGTCATCCCCTCGGCGCGTCGGGCGGCAAGCTCATGGCGACCCTGGTCCACGAGCTCGACCGCTCGGGCGGGCGCTACGGCCTCCTCACCATGTGCGAGGGTGGCGGTCTCGCCAACGCCACCGTCGTCGAGCGCTTGACATAGGGACCTGCCAGCTGGCAGGACGCGAGCGCAACGTCCGCGGGCGTACCGGGTTCGCCCCGTCGCGGACGGCCCGAGTGCGACGATCGGTAACCTCGATCTCCGGTGTCAGGACTCCCAAGGTCCGAAGGGCCGAAGGCAGGGCGGTGAGCACGAGCGGCTTCCGCAAGACGGTGAATCGGGCAGCTCCGGGCTACGCGCGTCCCGGCGACCTCGAGGATCCGCTCAGGGGGCTCGGCGCGGCCCTCACCCGCTACCGCGTGCTCGCGTACGTGGTGGGAACCGGGCTGGCGACGCTCTGCTTCGTCGGGGTCCCGCTCCAGTACGTCGCGGGGATCCCCCAGGTCGACTCGATCGTGGGGCCGATCCACGGCATCTTCTACATGGTGTACCTGCTGACCGCGGTCGACCTCGCCCGCCGCGCGCGTTTCACGCTCCTCCAGATGGCGGCCATGGTCGGGGCTGGCTTCGTCCCGCTCCTCGCCTTCGTGGTCGAGCGACGGGTGACGAAGCGCATTCGTGCGACGTTCCCAGAGATCGACGCCCGACCCGCGGCGGAAGGGCCACCCGCACCTGGGTGACGGGAGAGATCTGCACGGCCTCGGAGCCTCTTGCCTGACGGGCTCCGCCCCGGATCAGAGGCCGAGGTGCGCCGCTTTCAGCCGTGCCAGCGCGTCGGGAGGGCCTGTCATCTCGACACGTGCAGCGCGCTGGCGTCCGGACATGAAGAGCACGAGCTCACCGGGTGGGCCCTTCACGGTCACGTGAGGATCGCCCGGCCGGACGTCGACCGTACCGAAACCCGGTGCCTCCAGCGTCACGCCCACCGGGAGCCTGCGCCGGATGAAGCGCGCCATCGACACGAGCCGTCCCCACAGGGCCCGCTCTTCGCCCGGATCGAGCGCACGCGGCTCCCAGCCCGGCTGCGCCCGCCGGACGTCCTCGTGGTGGACGAACATCTCGATGACGTTCATCGGTTCGTCGACAGTGCGCAGCAGCGCCGGGGGTCCAGACCGTATGACCTCCACCAAGGAGGACCATGGGCGCTCCCGCACCTGGTGCTGCACCCGGTCGGTGTACCCCCGCAGCGCCGGGACGAGGATGCCCGGGGCCGCGTCCGGCCGCCGCTCACGCAGGACGAGATGGGCGGCGAGGTCCCGCGCGGTCCACCCCTCGCAGAGCGTCGGCGCATCCGGGCCCACCTCGAGCAGGAGGTCACTGAGCGCCCGCCGCTCCGAACGCGCGTAGGCGGTCAAGAAAGGGCCGTCAGCGGTAGCGGGTGGCCATGACGAAGCCGAGGAAGATCACGACCAGCCCCGCCACCAGGTACCACGCGGAGACCGAGCCGGGCAGCACGGTCAGGTAGTTGAGGAGGATCAGCAGGACCCCGAGGATGAGCAGAGCGAGCACCGCAACGCCGAACCAGCGCGGGCTCCTGCGGACGGTCCTGGGGACCGGAGGCGTGTACTTTCCACTGGTCTCCGGAGCCGTGTAACGCCCGATGCGCGACGTCGAGACGGTCGTCCGTCCTGCGGCCGACGAGCCTTTTCGCTGCGCCCGGCCCGGGCCGCTCTGTCCCTTCGGTGCCACGGGTCACGAGGTTAGACGCGCCGGTGCATTCGGGGGGCGGCGCCGGCTCTACGATCTCGGGGTGGCCGTGCGGCTTCTCGTCGTCGACAACTACGACTCCTTCGTCTACAACCTCGTCCAGGAGCTCGGCGAGCTCGGCGCCGAGCTCGCCGTCTTCCGCAACGACGCAGTGGATGTGCCCGCCATCCGGGCACTCTCGCCCGATGCGGTCCTGCTCTCACCGGGTCCGGGCAGGCCGGACGACGCGGGTGTGAGCCTCGACGTCGTCCGCGGTCTCGCCGGCGAGGTGCCGATCTTCGGCGTGTGCCTCGGCCACCAGGCGATCGGACAGGCGTTCGGAGCCGACGTGGTACACGCTCCCGCGTTGATGCACGGCAAGACGTCGGAGGTCCACCACTGCGGCACGGGCATCTTCGACGGTCTCCCGAACCCGTTCGTCGCGACCCGATACCACTCCCTCGTGTTGACACCCGCCAGCGTCCCCGACGAGCTCGAGGTCACCGCCACGACGGCCGACGACGTGGTGATGGGCGTCCGACACCGCACACTGCCGATCGAGGGTGTGCAATTCCACCCCGAGTCGATCCTCACCGACGCCGGCCCCGCGATGCTCGCCAACCTCCTCGCGCAGGTGGCGGGGGCAGAAGCGAGCGCGTAGCGAGCCGGCTTCAGCCGTGTGTTGTGGCTTCAGCCGTGTGTTGTGGCCTTCGAGGGTGTCACTGCCGGCCCCCCGAACCTTGTGTGGGCCAGTGACGTAACCGCTGTTGTCGCCGCCGTCGTGGTCGTCGTCGTTGTTGTCGCTGTCGCCCTTGTCGACGGCCTCCCTGTGGGTGTCGTCGTCGTGGTCGTGGGTGTCGTCGTGGTCGTCGTGGTGGGTGTCGTCGTCGTCGTGGTCGTGGTGGTCGGCGGAGGAGAGTTGCAGACGCTGAGCCCGACCGTCGCCCCGCTCGGGACTGTCGAACCGGCAGCGGGTGTCTGGACGATGATCTTGCCGTCTGTCGCCGGTGCGCACGACGGTGTTGTGGACGGAGCAGCCTTGAGTCCCTTGCCCGCCAAGACCGAGACGGCCCGGGTCACCGTGTTGCCCACGACGTTCGGGACCACCTCGGTGCACAGGCCGGTCGACACCGTGAGCTTCACCGTCGCCCCGAGCCCCACGCGTGTCCCAGCCTTGGGTGTCTGGGCCATGACGACGCCTGTGCCGAACCGGCTCGAGCATGCCAAGGTCGGTGTGCCCGCCACGAGGCCTGTCGCACCAAGGGTGCTTCCCGCGGCCGCGGTCGTCTCGCCGACCACATTCGGCACGATCACGGCGTTGCGTGTGGAGACCGTGAGTGTGACGTTCGAGCCCTTCCTCACGCTCTTCCCCGCCGCGGGCGTCTGGTTCAGCACGGTGCCCGTGGGTGTCGTGCTCGCCATCGTGTGCTCCACGGGCACAAGTCCGCGGCTGTGGAGCACTGTGTAGGCATGCAGGTACTGCTGGCCCACCACTGAGGGAACCGTGACCCTCGGGATCCCGCCGCCGCTCGCGAACAGCACGACGGATTCGCCCTTCTGGACCTTCGCTCCCGCCCTCGGGTCCGTCGAGATGACGACGCCAACGGGGACCGTTGTGGAGGTGCGGTGTGTGACGTGGGAGATCACGAGGCCCTTGGACTGGAGGGAGCTCGTCGCGAAAACGACGGACTTCCCCTGCAGTGTCGGCATCGCGAACTTCGATGTCCCGATGGCGCCGACGCTCCGCAGCACGAAGTAGACGACCAGGCCGGCCACGACGAGCAACCCGAGCACGAGCAGCACCCAGCGCCAGACGTGCGACTTCGACTCCGCCTCCGCCTCCGGCTCTGGCTCCGGCTCCGGCTTGCCGTCGCCGGCGGGGACCGCCTCGGTCGACGGAGCGGCGGCGAGCAGGTCGGTCCGAGCGGTGTCCGCGGGACTCGCCGCGGCGGTGGCGGCGAGCGTCGCCGTCGCCGCAGGGTCGCCGGCGGACACCGGGCGACCGTCCGCGAACCGCTGGAGGTCCGTCCGCAGTTCCGCGGCCGACTGGTAGCGAAGATCCGGGGACTTTGCCATCGCCTTGGCGATGATCGCCTCGAGGGCGGGCGGGACGGCGGGGTTCAGGCCGCTCAACGGCGCCGGCCGCTCACGCACGTGCTTGGAGGCCACCGCCACCGGGGAATCGCCGAGAAACGGCGGACGTCCCGCGACCATCTCGTAGAGGACGACGCCCAAGGAGTAGATGTCGCTTCGGGCGTCGACGCCCACGCCTTCCGCCTGCTCGGGTGAGAAGTACGTGGCGGTGCCCATCACCGCGCCGGTCTGGGTCAGGCTCTCCTCGGTGTTGATGGCGCGGGCGATCCCGAAGTCCGTGACCTTCACCTGCTCGTCGTTCGTGAGGAGCACGTTCCCCGGCTTGACGTCGCGGTGCACGACGCCGTGGCGGTGCGCGTAGGCGAGGGCGTCGGCGACCCGGGCGCCGATCTGCGCGGCGAGTCCCGCCGGCATCGGCCCACCCGCCCTGAGCGCCTGGGAGAGGGGCTGCCCGTCGATGTACTCCATGACGATGTAGTAGGTCCCCCCATCCTCGCCCCAGTCGAAGACAGGGACGATGTTCGGATGGGACAGGTTGGCGGCAGCCTGCGCCTCCCTGCGGAACCGTTCCACGAACGCACGGTCGACCGAGAGCTCCGGGAACAGCACCTTCAGCGCGACCGGCCGGTCGAGCAGCCGGTCGCGGGCGCGGAACACCTGCGCCATCCCACCGCGGGCGACGAGGTGCGTGAGCTCGTAGCGTCCTGAAAAGACGCGCTGTGTCGTCACCGGCTGCATGTGCCACCGAGCCTAGGTCGCCTCGATCTGCGCTCCCGGCCAGCGGCGCACGGCGACGCGCGCCAGGTCACGGGAGGGGGTCTGCCCGCGTGCACCACCGTCTGCCAGGTCTCGACGGCGGTCGTCGTGGCGCTGGTGCCCGCCGCGACGGTGGCCGCGCCGGGGAGATCGGGGATGGCCCTGGCCGCCGCCGGTGCAATCGCGGTGGCCGAAGTCGTGACCGCGTCGGAGCCGGGCGTGACACTCCGGACGTTCGCAGGCACGGTCGGGGCCGCGGCGTCAGCAGGCTTGGTCGTGGTGGTGCTGGTGCTCGGCGGAGTCTGCGGGACGATCCTCAGCGCAAGTGTCATCATCGCCTTCATGATCGGGCCGGCGATCGCCGCGCCGGAGGCGGAACGGGCCTGGAGCGGGACGACGACCGAGATGGCCACCACGGGGTCGTCGGCGGGCGCGAAGCCGATCATCCAGTCGGTCGTGTTTGTGTTGCCGGGGCCCGCCTGGGCCGTCCCGGTCTTCACCGCGATGTCCCACTGAGGTGTGAAGCCGACGTCGTAGGCGGTGCCTGCGGGTGTGGAGGCGACGAGCTGCATGAGCTTGGTCACCGACGCCGCCGCGCTCGCCGTCGCCGCGTCCTTGTAGACGGTGGGCTTGTACTGCTCCACGAGGCCGCCTGTCGCGTTGCGGATCTCGGTCATCACGTGGGGCGTCATCACCACCCCCTTGTTGGCGATGCCCTCGGCGACCATCGCGTTCTGGAGGCCGGTCGCGGTGACTGTCTGCTGACCGAACGCCGACAGCGCGACGCCGGGCAGGCCGAGGCTGCCCTCCGGGGCGAGCTCAGCGGGGGTCGGGAAGTTCGACTTGGAGAGTGTCTGCGGCGCGAGGTCGATCCCGGATGTCTGGTTGAACCCGAACAGCTCAGCCTGCTTGAACAGGTCTGTCGCGCCGATCGCCAGGCCGAGCTCGGCGTAGCCGGGGTCGCAGGACTCTGGCAGCATCTGGGTCATCGTCCCGCCGCAGGGATTGGCCGCTGTCGGCGTTGTCGCATCGTTGCAGATGATGTTCTTGGTCTCGGGGATCGCGCCCGGCTCGGTGCACCCTGCGACCGGGAACGTGAAGTTCTCGAGTGTCTTCTTCAGGTTGTAGACCGCCGTCGAGGTCACGACCTTGAAGGTCGAGCCGGGGGCGAAAGCGCCGTAGGTCGCCATCGGCGGGTAGGCCGCAAAGCCCTCGTGGTCCTTTTCTGTGGCATCCGCGTGATGCGCGGCCTCATCGTTCTTCGGTGTGGGTGTGGCGAGCGCGTTGTTTGTGTAGGTCGGGCTCGAGTACATCGCGAGCACCGCGGATGTCTTCACGCTGAGCACCGTGACTGCGCCGTCCTTGTCTGTGTCCGGCACATCTGCGAGCTCCTCCTGAGCGAGCTTCTGGAGCTGGGGGACCACGCTCACCGTCACGTTGTCGGTGGTTGTGCCCGGTGTGGTCAGGAGCTCACCGATGGTCTGTGCCGGCCGCTTGTGGACGCTCAGGTACTTGTCGTAGGCGTACTCGACTCCGGAGGTCCCGTAGTACGCAGGTGACGAGTACCCGACGATGCCCGAGTAGAGCGGCCCTGTGGGGTAGACACGCTTGTACCGGAAGGCTGAGGCACCGCGCGGCGCATCCGCCCGCACGGACTTGGCGAGCACGGTTCCGTCGGACGCGAGGATCAACCCGCGGAGGTTGTCGTAGCGGTTGACCGAGTTGCGGGGGTTTGCCCCTGTGGCGTTCAACGCTGTCGCCTTGCCCAGCTGGATGTTGACCAACTGCGCCAGGACAGCCACGAAACACAGCGCGAGGACGAGGGCCAGCCAGCGAATGCGCCGTCCCATCAGCGCTCGGACCTCCCGCGGATCGCCTCCGCCATGACCTGCGCGAGTCGTGAGTCGTGGCGGGGGGTGGGGGGCGTGTCGGCGGGGCTCACTGTCACGTGCCCACGGGCGTCGAAGGCCCGCTCGTCGTGGACGTCGAGGTGTTGATGCCGGTCGTCGAGGTCGCCCCGCCGGTGGTCGTGGTCGCCCCGCCGGTGGTCGAGGTCGAGGTCTTCCTAGTGGTGGAGGTGGTGGGTTTCGAGCCCCGCGCCGGGTGCTTCGGTGGCGCGTGGGAGGTCGACGGGCGGCTCGGTGTGACGTACTCAGCGTGCAGGTTGTGTACGTAGCTCATTGCATCGGCGAACGACGGCTCGATGCGATCGGCCCGGAGCTGCGGGAGCGTATATGTAGGCACCTCGCTCTTCGTCACCGTGGTCTCACGCACGAGCCGGGGTTTGAGCCACAAGAAGCCGCCCGGTCGCCCTCGGTACACGGCGAGGTGCCCGTGGTCGATGCCGACGTACCACGCGTCCGACGCATACCAGCGCACTCCGAAATACCCGGCGGCGACCACCGCCAGGAATATCAGGAAGAAGAGCAGGAGCCGTAGGGTGAGGAGTCGTTGCGCTCCGGATCTGCGACGTCGACGGCGCCGTTCCACTCGGGTCGGCTGCAACCTCCTCAGCTCGGCCGCCTGTAGGCGGTTGGGTGCCAAGACGCTGCCCGATCCTTGCCCCGGCCCACCGTTCGTCACGCCACGTGTCTCGAGGGTCGGTCCACCCGCTCCTGCGACGGCGGCACGGTCCCCCTTCCCGACGACGGCGATCGTGCGGCTCCCGTTCCCCTCGGTGGCGCTTTTCGGTCTCTGGCGCGCCGGAGCACTGGTACCTGTGCCGACCACCGGGCGCAGGGCGCGGGCCGGCACGGCGGAGCGCGCACCGTTGGACGTCCCCCCCCTGGCGGACGTCCCCCGTGCGGCCCCAACGCCAGCCGATCCGGCTCGTTCGTCCGTTCGCGAAGCCACCCCGGACTGCGGCGAGCCTCCGCCGTCGGCCGTCGCCACCCCGAGAGCTGCCGTCGCGGTGGCGACACCCCCGGGCACAACGGGGGACTCCGCCCCGACGACGTCGATGACAATGCAGGTCACGTTGTCGCTGCCGCCATGGTCGACGGCGGCCTTGACGAGCGCCTTCGCGGCCTCGGACGGATCCTTCACCCTGCCGAGGATCTGACCGATCCGGTCGTCTCCGATCTCGTTCGTCAGCCCGTCGCTGCAGAGGAGGATCCGGTCGCCGTCGTGGAGATGGAGCTCCCACAGGTCGACGTCGACGTCCGAGGACACCCCGAGCGCCCGCGTGAGGATGTGCCGGTGGGGGTGGACCGCCGCCTCCGCTTCCGTCAGCTGCCCCTGACGGACCTTCTCCTCGGCGAGGCTGTGATCCGCGGTGACCTGGATGATCTCTCCCTTTTGGAAGACGTAGGCGCGGGAGTCTCCGACGTTGGCGAGTGCGATGGCCTGCCGGCCCTCCCTCTCCTCGACCAACGCCGTGGCGGTGAGCGTGGTGCCCATGCCGCGCAGCCCACTTTCGGACTGCCCTTGGCGCCAAACGGCGAGGTTGGCCTCGGCCACGGCACGTCGGAGCCCTTCGAACGTCGGCTCCCGCCGGAAGGCGGCTCGTAGCGAGTCCACGGCGATCCGCGCGGCGACCTCGCCGCCGGCGTGGCCACCCATGCCGTCGGCGACCGCCAGGAGGTCGGGGTCTTCGAGCGCGACGTCCTGGTTCGAGGTCCGAACCTTGCCGACGTCGGTCGCCGACCCCGACCGGAGCGTGGTCATCGCGTCACCTGGAAGACCGTCGCGCCTACCTGCAAGAGGTCGCCCCTGCCGAGCTTGATCGGCTTCACGATCCGTTCGGAGTTCACGAAGGTGCCGTTCGTCGAGCCGAGGTCCTCGACGTAGACACGCCCGTCATGGCGGAACAGGCGGGCGTGCCGAGTCGAACTGTAGATGTCGTAAGCGGTGGGGACACTGGACGCGGGCGACCGACCAATCGTCAGCTCCTCATCGAGTCCGAACCGCCGTCCGGCGCGGTCGGGCGGCTCGATCACCTCGAGGTACAAGGGCCGATGCCCCCGTCGAGGCGGCAGGCCCTCCATGGCCTGCGTGTCCTCCGGTCCGGGGTTCGACCGAGCCTGCCGGGCACCCGCCGGGCGCACCTCCACCCAGACGGCCCGGACCACCCGGAGGAAGAAGAGGAAGATCAGCGCGATGACGCACCACTGCACGATGCGGATCGCGCCGGAGTAACCGGTCGCCGCGAGCGTGGCGTGAAGCCCCGTGGCCATGCCCCTCACGAGATCTCGAACACGAGCATCGTCGACCCGACGGTGACCTCGTCACCGCTGACCAGCTGCTGCTCGCGCACAGGCACACCGTTGACCCGCGTGCCGTTGGTGGACCCGAGGTCGGTGACCACCACCCCGTCCGTGGTCCTCCGGAACTCGGCATGGCGCCGGCTCACGTTCGGGTCGCTCAGGACCACATCGCACTCTGGCAGGCGACCGAGCGTCACCGGCCCGTCCCCCATTGGAAAGCGACTGCCATCCGGAAGGACCAGCTCAGCGTAGGGACCCTCGTCGGGCCCCTCGACGACCTCGGCCGTCACCACGAACCGTCCCGGCCGGAGCCGGGTGCCCTCGTAGACCTGTACGTCGACCGGACCCACGAAGGAGTAGCCCTCGATCCGGGCGTGCTCGCGGGCGGCATCGGCGAGCTCGCGGGAGAGGGCGTCGATGAAGTTGGCAAACCGGTCGACGTCGGCAGGCGAGAGGGTCACCGTGAAGGAGTTCGGCGCGATCAGGCGACGGACGCCTACCCGGCGATGGAGGTCCATCTCACGGGTCAACCTGCGCCCGATCTCGATCGGCTGAAGACTGCTGCGGAACGGCTTTGACAACGTGCTCTCCACCAGGCGCTCGAGTCGCTCCTCGAACTGCTGGAGTCCCATAAGTTCGACCAATCCTACCGGTCGCTCCCCTCCCCACCTGGGCGAGCGCCGGCCGCCGGGGATCGAGCCGGGGAGTCCTGTTCGTGGGTACCTCCGAGGGAACCGGGGGTTGCGACCCACGCGTGAGGTCCTCGGTCATCTGTCGCGGAGGCCCGGAAGGGCGTGAGAGCGGGTGGACGTCGAGGGGGCGCGCGGAGAGGGCACCGCGGCGGCGAAACGGCGGTCGCAATCGAGCTAGGGCCCCAATAGCCGCCTTCTGGTGCTCGACTACGCTGGCTCGCGCACTCGGGCGAGTGGCGGAATAGGCAGACGCGCAGGATTCAGGTTCCTGTGTCCGAAAGGATGTGGGGGTTCAAGTCCCCCCTCGCCCACCGTTGTTGTGTCGCGAGACATCCCGGACGGGTGTCGCGTGACATCCCGGACAACGTTACCCACGTTGACCAGGTCGCCTCTGGGTTTGATACTGCTTGGCCGGATCGATCCTGAACTCGGCCAGTAGCTCGCCCTCTTCGCCGAGGACGCGCACGTCGCGATCGGCGACGAGGAGCATGACCCGAGTCCCCGCATAGCGGCGTCCGACGCCGAGGTGGTGGAGCTTCGATCGGTAGCGAAGGGTGACCTTGCCGCTGGCATCGATGCGGTCCCGACGAACCCGGTGCTCGGCGGGCACCACGATGCCGGGTCTCTTGGGCACCGCCTTGGTGCGGGCGGCGAAGGCCTCTCTCGGGGTGCGCCGGTCGAGCGCTCGATGGGGGCGCACCGTGTTGTAGTAGGTCCGGAAGCGGTCGAGCTGGGCCTGGAGTCCCGCAATCGTCGAAGCCCGTCGTTGGTGCGAGAGCCAGCGCTTCAGGGTCTGGTGGAAACGCTCCACCTTCCCGCAGGTCTGTGGATGGTAGGGGCGGGAGTGCTTGTAACAGACGCCCAGCGCGAGGAGCTCGAGCTCGATCGCACACGCACCGTTGCGGCTCTCGGCGGTGAAGATGGCGCCGTTGTCCGTGAGCATCGAAGCCGGAAGGCCCAGCTCCGAGGCGCCCTCGTGGAAGGTCTCGACCACGTCGGTGGCCTTGGTCGTCTTGAAGGCGCGCGAGGCGACGAGCAGGCGGGAGTGGTCGTCGATGACGTTGAGGATCTCTACGTCCGTGCCGTCCGAAAGCGCCCAATGGGTCGTGTCGGCCTGCCAGCACTCATTCGGCAGCTCTGCGCAGAAGCGTCGCCAGGAGCTCTTCGGGCGCTTCTGGGGCTCGGGGGTGACGAAGCCCCTCCGCACGAGCACACGCCAGATCGTGGCCACAGACGGGACCGGACGCTTCCGGCGCCTATGGCGGCGCTCGAGGTGGTAGTGGATCGTGTGGGCGCCGGCGTCGACTCCGAGGTCGGTCAGCTCTTTGCGCAGGGCGACGATCTCCTCTTCGACCGCCGAGGAGATCCGCGTCGGCGAAGAACGCGGCCGCTTCGAGCGTGGGCGTAGCCCGTCGTCGCCCAGCTCGCGGTAGCGGGCAATCAGCTCGTACAGCCAGCTGCGGGAGACGTCATGGGCCTCGCAGACCTCTTTGACGCTTCTTCCCTCGACGAGCACGGCGTTGATGACATAGCCAGCCAGGTCCATGCGCATAGTCCCCCATGGTCATGTCCGCTATGTCTCGCGACAGGGATCCGGTATCTCCTGAAACCGGACACCTCCGAGCGCGCCGAGACGTCCTCACAGTTGGGGTCGCTTCATTTTCGCACCTGGCTGCGCGCAGGGTGCAGACTTGCGCGCAGCCAGCCTCACCGCCAAGCAAGAACACAGAATAAGTCGAGGTGAGAGCCGATCTGGCTCAGACCTGTCGGCGTCATTTGTGATTGTTGTCGCTACAGGCAGTGGCGGGGAGCTGTGATGCGGCGCCTGTGATGCGGCGCCCGCGTCACCCACGATGCTTGGACCTGGGGGGCATGGCAGCCCAAGGGTTATCCCCCGTAATCACGTCCCGTCGCTCGGCGACACGTCCGCGCTTGATGACGAGGACCTGGTTCGCCCGCCGTGCGACCGAGCTGTCGTGAGTCACGATCACGAGGGTCAGCCCCAAGTCTCGCCAGAGCGCCTGCATCAGTCCGACGATCTCGTCGCGCGTCGTCTCGTCGAGGTTGCCGG
>JASHYA010000189.1 GCA_030043315.1 Acidimicrobiales bacterium | reverse complement strand
TCTGCGAGGAGCTCTTCAGCCATCGAGTCCATCAGCTCGAGGTAGAGCGCGCGCTTCGAGGAAAAGTGCTGGTAGAGGAGGGGTTTCGTGACCCCGGCGGCGTCGGCGATCTCGTCCATCGTCGTCGACTCGTAGCCGCGTCCGGCGAAGAGCCGAAGGGCTACGTCGAATAGCTGGCGACGGCGTTCGTCGCCGGTGAGGCGGCGCGGCCGCTCCGCTTGCTCTCCGTGTGCCCGTCGCGACCCCACCGACCCCCGCGACTCCACCGACCCCTTTGCCCGACCGGCCTCAACCACGCGGATCGGGCGGGGCCGGGCCGCAGACGTCACGCCAAGACGGTAGCCGTGCCTTCGTGGACCGGTCCGGTACCGCCCGACTGCGGGCGAGCCCGCTTCTTGGCGGCCCGGCGAGTGCACTGGGCCCGCCGAGCCGGCCGAGACCGCCGAGCCCGCCGAGCCCGCCGAGCCCGCCAAGCCCGCCGAGCCCGCCGAGACCGGTGAGCACCGCCTCGAGCCGGGCCGGGAGGTCTGCGAGGCAGAAGTGACGACGTGCGACTGCGGCGTTGTGGTCCAAGAGCGCGGAGTCCCGCGTCTCGAGCCACGCCTCGAGGCGGGACAGGTCCTCGGTCGATTCGGTGAACCACTGGAAGCCGAAGCCAGCGAGCTCCACCGCCACCGGGTACGGCCCGATCACCAGGGGGCGCCGGTAGGTGGCGGACTCGACCGAGGGGTTCCCGAACCCTTCGATGCTCGACGTGAGCGCGACGACGTCGCACGCCGCGTACGCGTCCGCGATGGTGGCCGTATCTCCGTGCGCGAGCTGCGGCGCCCCGCGCCGCACGGGGCAGCGCGCATCGGCGAGGACGCACTCGAGCTCGGGGCCGTAACCATCCTCAGCAGGCCCGAGCAGCCAGTACGTCGCCCTCAGCCGTTCGGCCACGCGGACGGCCGCGTCGACCCGCTTGCGGACGAGTGCACGCGTCGGCTGCAGCACGAGGCGCGTGTCCGGCGCGACGCCCAGCGCGGCACGGGTCTCGGTGCGTCGGCCGGTCGGCGGGCGCGGATCGAACGCGTTGTAAATCGTGGTCGCAACGATGCCGAACTCGGCGAGCTCTCGCCGGCTCCGCTCGCTGATCGTGACGTGGCGCCACTCCGGGTCGTCGGCCGGCGGCGGTGAGCCTGAGAATTGCGGTCTTTGCCACGGGAGGTCGTGGTGGCGGAGGACCGCAGGGCGTCCCGCGAGCACGCGAGCCACGACGTCGGCGGCATTCGGATTGAGCGGGAGCGAGCACAGGTTCTCGACAACCACCAGGTCGGCGTCGGCCAGCGCTGCCCGCACCTCCTCACGGGATGCCGCCGCGGCAGACGGCGCGGCGTCGATCGCAAGGCCGGGGATGACCCGGTCGGCATCGCCCTCCCCGGCGACCCGGAACGTCTGGAACCCGAGCCGCTCGAGTGCCCACGACCATTTCGCGGCCTCGATCGACACGCCGTCGCCCCCGCCCAGACGGAACGAGACGAGCGCCGCCCTCGGCATCGGTGCACTGTACCGGGCAGGTTGTGCAGCACCGGGGGGTGGGGCGCCCTCCCGGTGCGGTGTGGGGGGGGCGGTGCGGTGTGGGGGGGCGGCGCGGGCGCGGCGCGGGTGTGGCGCGGGTGCGGCGCGGGTGCGGTGCGGGGGCGGTGCGGTGCGGGGCTGCACCCGCGCCCGCTCGGCTACCGTGGCACCGGTGTCAGCAACGGCTGCCAAGCGCGCGTTGATCACCGGCGTGACCGGGCAGGACGGCTCCTATTTGGCCGAGCTCCTGCTCGGCCACGGTTACACGGTGATCGGCGTCGTGCGCCGTTCCAGCACGCTCAACTTCGAGCGCATCGCCCACATCCAGGATCGCATCACCCTTGTCCCGGCAGACCTGCTCGACGAGGTGTCGCTCATCGAGGTGCTTCGCGACCACCAGCCCACCGAGGTCTACAACCTGGCCGCCCAGTCGTTCGTCCAGACGAGCTGGAGCCAGCCCGTGCTGACGGGTGAGACCACTGCGCTCGGGGTCACGAGAATCCTCGACGCGATCCGGATCGTCGACCCGGAGATCCGCTTCTACCAGGCGAGCTCCTCGGAGATGTTCGGGAAGGTCCACGAAGTCCCGCAGAAGGAGACCACCCCCTTCTATCCGCGCAGCCCCTACGGCGTGGCGAAGGTCTACGGCCATTGGATCACGGTGAACTACCGCGAGTCCTACGACCTGCACGCAACCTCGGGCATGCTCTTCAACCACGAGTCGCCGCGCCGCGGCCTCGAGTTCGTCACCCGCAAGGTCAGCCACGGGGTGGCTCGGATCGCCTGTGGGCTCGACGACAAGTTGGCCCTCGGCAACCTCGACTCCCAACGCGATTGGGGTTACGCAGCCGACTACGTCCGCGCGATGTGGCTGATGCTCCAGCAGGACGAGCCCGCCGACTACGTCGTGGCGACCGGGGAGACCCACTCTGTGCGGGAGCTCTGCGAGCTTGCGTTCGCCGCCGCCGGTCTCGACTGGGAGCAGCACGTCGTCGTCGACGAGCGGTTCCTGCGGCCCGCAGAGGTCGACCTGCTCGTCGGTGACGCGACTAAGGCGCACGAGACGCTCGGCTGGAGGCGAGAGGTGGACTTCCCGCACCTTGTCGAGACGATGGTCGAGGCCGACCTCGACCTGGTCCGAGCGCAGCTGGGTTGAGGTGCTCGCGGGCGCGATCACCGCCAGCCCGTTCGGGGTGCTCGCGGCGTTCGGCGCCGGCATCCTCTCGTTCATCTCCCCGTGCGTGCTGCCGCTCGTGCCGGGCTACCTCTCGCTCGTGTCCGGGCTGTCGGCCACGGAGCTCGGCACCTCGACGCGGCTTCGCAAGACGTCTGAGCATCCGGTTGCCGCGCGTGAGCTCGCCCTCGTCGGCGCGGCGGGCCCAGCCCCCCCTCTCCCCGCTCCGACCTCCCCCGCAGCCCCGACGACGCCTCCACAGACCGCCCTTGCTCGGCGGCCCATGGCGCCGCTCATCCGCGGCATTCTCCTGTTCATCGCGGGCTTCACGGTCGTCTTCGTCGCGCTCGGGGCGACCGCGTCCGGAGTGAACGCGCTGCTCGAGCACCACAAGCAGGCCCTCGAGCTTGCCTCGGGCGCGCTCATCGTCGTGCTCGGCGTGGTGCTGCTGCTGAGCTCCCTGCCCGGTCGCGTGTGGTCGATGCTCGGTCCGCGCATCGCAGGGCGGGCGGGATGGCTCCTCGGCGAGCGGCGGATCCACGTCCGGCCCCAGACCTTCGGCACCTGGGCGGCGCCGGTGATGGGCATGGCCTTCGCCTTCGCCTGGACCCCCTGCATCGGTCCGATCCTCGGCGCGGTCCTCGCCCTCACCATCGCGCGCTCGACGCTCGGTGGCGGCGTGATCCTCCTCTTCGCCTACTCCCTCGGTCTCGGCGTGCCGTTCCTGTTGACCGGCCTCGCGTTCGACCGGTTGACGGGGTTCTACGCCCGTGCCCGCAAGCCGCTCGCGGTGGTCCAGGTGGTCGCCGGGGTCGTGCTCATCGCCTTCGGGGTGATCCTCCTCGTCGGGGACCTCGGGTGGCTGTCGTCCCAGTTCACCTCCCTCCTC
>JASHYA010000188.1 GCA_030043315.1 Acidimicrobiales bacterium | reverse complement strand
CCCGGCCCGAGACGGTCGCCTCGCAGCGCGCCCTCTCGACGCTCGAGACGTACGAGCTGGCAGGGGAGGGCGAGGTGCTCGTCCGGGGCCGGTCGGTGGGCGAACGGATCGCGTCCGGCCGAGCCCGCCTCGTCGACGGCGTCGCCGAGCTGCGGCGCTTCCGACCGGGCGAGGTCCTGGTCGCCGACACGACGACTCCCGACTGGGAGCCGGTGATGAAGACGGCTTCCGCCATCGTCACCAACCGCGGCGGACGCACCTGCCACGCGGCGATCGTCGCCCGCGAGCTCGGCATCCCTGCCGTCGTCGGCACGGGCGACGCGACCACCCGTGTGCCCAGCGGCGACGACGTGACCGTGTGCTGCGCCGAGGGAGATGAGGGACGCGTCTACCGGGGCGTGGTGCCGTTCAGGGTATCGCGCCTCGTTGTGGCGGACGTCGTCCGCCCGAAGACCAAGATCATGATCAACCTCGGCAATCCCGACATCGCCTTCAAGACGTCCTTCCTCCCGAACGACGGCGTGGGGCTGGCCCGGATGGAGTTCATCATCAGCGAGGGGGTGAAGGTGCACCCGCTCGCGCTCGTCCACCCGGAGAGAGTCACCGACCCAGCGGCACGGACCGAGATCGAGCGTCTCACCGCCGGTTACCCCAGCGGAGAAACCTTCTTCGTCCAGCGGCTCTCGGAGGGGATCGGCACGATCGCAGCCGCCTTCTGGCCGAAGCCCGTCGTGGTCCGCATGTCGGACTTCAAGACCAACGAGTACGCGAACCTCGTCGGCGGCGCGGACTTCGAGCCTGTCGAGGCCAACCCGATGCTCGGCTTCCGCGGCGCTTCCCGTTACGCCCATCCCGCCTACGAAGAGGGGTTCGCCCTCGAGTGTGCCGCGATGCGACGGGTGCGCGAGGACATGGGGTTCACCAACGTCGTCCTCATGCTCCCCTTCGTACGTCGGGTCGGCGAGGCCGACCTCGTCCTCGCCAGGATGGCGGAGCTGGGTCTCGTGCGCGGTGAAGGGGGTCTCGAGGTCTACGCCATGTGCGAGATCCCGAACAACGTCATCCTCGTCGACCAGTTCGCGCGTCGCTTCGACGGGTTCTCCATCGGGTCGAACGACCTCACTCAGCTCACGCTGGGGGTGGACCGCGACAGCGAGACCGTCGCCTTCGACTACGACGAGCGCGACGACGGCGTGAAGGAGATGATCAAGCTCGCAGTCGAGGGGTGCCGACGCAACGGGATCCATTCGGGGCTCTGCGGTCAGGCTCCCTCGGACTACCCCGACATGGCCGAGTACCTCGTCACGCTCGGCATCGACTCGATGAGCCTGAACCCCGACACCGTGGTCAAGACCACCCAGCTCGTGCTCGACGTCGAGCGGCGCCTCACCGCGCGATCGGGCGAGCAGTGAGCGGACCCGTGCCCGACCTCACGTCCCTTCCCGACCTGGAGCACGACGGGCCGACCGCGGGGCCGTTACGGACCCGCCTCCCTGCCTACGTCGACCTGCTCCCGCCCTGCAACGCGGCCTGCCCTGCGGGTGAGGACGTCCAGGCGTGGCTCGCGCACGTCCGGACCGGTGACCACGAGGGCGCGTGGCGGCGGCTCGTCGCGGACAACCCGCTCCCCGCCGTCCACGGAAGGGTCTGCTACCACCCCTGCGAGGACGACTGCAACCGGGCGCACCTCGACACGCCGGTCTCCATCCACGCCGTGGAGCGGTTCCTCGGCGACCTCGCGCTGGAGGCCGGGTGGTGCGTCGAGCCGGCGACGAGCCCGAGCGGCAAGAGGGTGCTCGTCATCGGCAGCGGCCCGAGCGGGCTCGCGGCCGCCCACCACCTCAGGCTGCTCGGTCACGAGGTCGAGGTCCGCGACGCCGGCGAGGAGCCCGGAGGCATGATGCGGTACGGCATCCCCGCCTACCGGCTCCCCCGCGATGTCCTCGACGCCGAGGTCGCCCGCATCGAGCGGATGGGCGTGCGGATCACGAGCGGGCACCGCGTCGGCGACCTGGTCGCCGAGCGCGAGGAGGGCGGATTCGACGCGGTGTTCGTCGCGGTGGGCGCGCACCTCGCCAAGCACGTCGACATCCCCGCGCGCGATGCGTGGCGCATCGTCGACGCGCTCTCGCTGCTCCAGCGCGTCGCCGAGGGCGAACGTCCGGTCGTCGGGCGCCGGGTCGCGGTGTACGGCGGCGGCAACACGGCGATGGACGCGGCGCGCGTCGCACGTCGTCTCGGCGCAGACGAGGCGGTCGTCGTTTACCGGCGCACGCGCGCCCAGATGCCCGCGCACCAAGAGGAGGCCGAGGACGCGGAGCAGGAGGGGGTCAAGATGCACTGGCTCCGCACCATCAGTGCGTTCGAGGCGCCGAAGCTCCGCTGTGAGGTGATGGAGCTCGACGAGACGGGGTTCCCGCAGCCGACGGGGCGGTTCGAAACACTCGCGGCGGACACCGTGGTGCTGGCGCTCGGCCAGGACGCCGACACGGACTTCCTCCGGCAGGTGCCCGGGGTCGAGCTCCAGCGCGACGGGACGGTGAAGGTGTCGGCCTCGCTCGAGACCGGCTGCCCCGGGGTGTTCGCCGGCGGGGACATGGTGCCGAGCGAGCGTACGGTCACGGTCGGGGTAGGCCACGGGAAGAAGGCCGCGCGCCACATCGACGCATGGCTCCGCGGGGGCGGCTCGATACGCGGACCGAAACACGACCTCGCGACGTACGAAGGGCTCCACCTCTGGTACTTCGGTGACGCGGCGCGCCGCTCCCAGCCCGAGCTCTCCGCCGAGCGGCGCGTCGAAGGGTTCGGCGAGGTGAAGGGAGGGCTCGCTGCCGAAGAAGCTGTCTTCGAGGCCGCACGCTGCCTGTCCTGCGGGAACTGCTTCGAGTGCGACGGTTGTCTGGGCGCCTGCCCGGAGGGGGCGGTGGTGAAGCTCGGACCGGGGCTGCGCTACCGCATCGACGAAGACCGCTGCACCGGGTGCGGCGCGTGCTTCGAGCAGTGCCCGGTCCACGCGATCGAGATGGTGGAGGTGGCGCGGTGACACGGGCGACGATGGATGGCAACGAGGCTGCGGTGTCGGTCGCCTACCGGCTGAGCGAAGTCTGCTGCATCTACCCCATCACCCCGTCCTCGCCGATGGCCGAGCGCGCGGACGAGTGGTCTGCGGCCGGCCGCACGAACGTCTGGGGAACGGTGCCCACGGTCGTCGAGATGCAGAGCGAAGGCGGTGCGGCCGGGGCGCTCCACGGCGCCCTGCAGAGCGGAGCGCTCGCCACGACGTTCACCGCGTCCCAAGGACTGCTCCTCATGATCCCGAACCTCTACAAGATCGCGGGCGAGCTCACGCCCGCCGTCCTGCACGTGGCCGCGCGCTCGGTCGCGACCCAAGGTCTCTCGATCTTCGGCGACCACTCGGACGTCATGGCGGTCCGGCAGACCGGAGTCGCGATGCTCGCGTCGGCGTCCGTCCAGGAGGCGCACGACCTGGCCCTGGTAGCCCACGCCTCGACGCTGGCGACCCGTGTGCCCTTCGTGCATTTCTTCGACGGGTTCCGGACCTCCCACGAGCTGAACACCGTCGAGCTCCTCTCCGACGACGACCTCGCGGCCCTCGTCCCCGCGGCGTTCGTCCGCGCGCACCGAGCCCGCGCCCTCGCCCCCGAGCGCGGGTTCATCCGCGGGACGGCGCAGAACCCGGACGTCTACTTCCAGGCGAGGGAGACCGTTAACCCCTTCTACGCCGCCGTCCCGGCGGAGGTGGAACGGGTGATGGCGAGGCTCGGCGACAGGACGGGCCGCAGGTACCACGTCGTGGACTACGCGGGCGACCCGGAGGCGGACCGGGTGATCGTCGTGATGGGCTCGGGAGGGGAGACCGTGCGCGAGACCGTCGAGCTCCTGAACCGACGGGGGGCGCGCGTGGGGGTGGTGCAGGTGCGCCTCTACCGTCCGTTCCCCATCGACGCCTTCGTGGCATCGGTGCCCTCGAGCGTGCGTGCGGTCGCGGTGCTCGACCGCACCAAGGAGCCCGGATCGCCCGGCGAGCCCCTGTACCTGGACGTCGTCGCGGCGTTCGCCCAGGCGGACCGGCAGGGGGGCGGCGCGGGGGGCCACGCCTGTGTCCCGAACGTGATCGGCGGCCGCTACGGCCTCTCGTCCAAGGAGCTCACGCCGGGAATGGTGGCCGGGGTCTTCGACGAGCTCGCGGCACGCGAGCCGAGACGGCACGTGACCGTGGGCATCACCGACGACGTCTCTGGCACGAGCGTCGGGTGCGACGCCACGCTCGACGTCGAGCCTGCCGGCACGGTGGGCGCGCTCTTCTTCGGCCTCGGCTCCGACGGAACCGTGGGCGCCAGCAAGAACACCATCAAGATCCTGGGGGCCGAGGGGTTCCACGCGCAGGGCTACTTCGTCTACGACTCGAAGAAGTCCGGCTCCAAGACGGTCTCACATCTCCGCTTCGGCAAGGCACCGATCCATGCGCCGTACCTCGTGCAGCAGGCGAGCTTCGTCGGGTGCCACCAGTTCGGCCTGCTCGATCGAAAGGAGGTGCTCGCCACCGCAGCGGACGGGGCGACCCTCCTCCTCAACTGCGCGCTGGCCCCCGGCGAAGTCTGGGACGCGCTGAGCCGTCCGGTCCAGGAAGCGATCGTCGCCAAGCACCTGGCGGTCCACGTGGTCGACGCGAGCGGGATTGCCAAGGAGGTCGGACTGCCCGGACGCGTGAACACGGTGCTGCAGACCGCGTTCTTCGCCCTGTCGGGGATCGTCCCGGCGGAGCGGGCCGTCGGGCGGATCAAGGCGGCGCTGACGCAGACCTACGCGAAGCGCGGCCCCGAGGTGGTGGCGCGCAACCATGCAGCGGTCGACCGCGCGCTCACCGGGCTCCACGCCGTGAAGGTTCCCCGCGCCGTCACCTCCGACCGGCTCCCGGCTCCGACCGTCCCTTCGTCGGCTCCCGTCTTCATCCGCACGGTGACCGCCGCGATGCTCGAGGGGAGGGGCGACGAGCTCCCCGTGAGCGCGCTGCCGGTCGACGGCAGCTATCCGAGCGGCACCGCAGCCTTCGAGAAGCGGAACATCGCCGCCCTCGTTGCGGACTGGGACCCCCAGGCGTGCATCCAGTGCGGCCGCTGCAGCTTCGTCTGCCCCCATAGCGTCATCCGGTCGAAGTTCTACGAGGAGACGACACTGGCCGGCGCGCCACAAGGTTTCCGGTCCGCGCCGCTCGACGCCGTGGGCCTTCCCGGGCGGCGCTTCACCCTGCAGGTGTACGCCGAGGACTGCACCGGGTGCGCACTGTGCGTCGAGGCGTGCCCGATCACGGTGCGTCGCACGGTTCAGGCCGAGTCCGGTGCCGGGGACGCCGGGGACGCGGCCTCGGCGCCGCGCAAGGCGATCGACCTCGTCGAGCGTGCGCCGATCGTGGAGTCGGCACGCGCGCAGGTTGCCTTCTTCGAGCGTCTTGTTGTCACCGACCGCGCGCGGGTGGACTTCGGCACCGTCCGGGGGACCCAGTTCCTGGTGCCGCTCTTCGAGTTCTCCGGCGCGTGCGAAGGCTGTGGGGAGACGCCCTACCTGAAGGTCCTCTCGCAGCTCTTCGGCGACCGAATGGTCGTCGCCAACGCGACCGGGTGCTCGTCCATCTACGGCGGGAACCTCCCGACCACGCCGTGGACCGTCGACGCCTCCGGCCGTGGCCCGGCGTGGTCGAACTCCCTCTTCGAGGACAACGCCGAGTTCGGCCTGGGGATGCGTCTCGCCATCGACCGTCAGACCGAGATCGCCCGTCGCCGGCTCGAAGAGCTCCGTCACGAGGTAGGGGAGGACCTGGCGTCGGCGATCCTCGACGCTCCCCAGCTCCGGGAGTCGGAGCTCGCGGCGCAACGGGCCCGCGTGGCCGAACTGCGGACGCGCCTCGACCAGGTTGACGGCGACGCCGCAGAAGACCTGCGCAGCCTGGTCGACCTCTTCGTCCGCCGCAGCGTCTGGATCGTCGGGGGAGACGGATGGGCGTACGACATCGGGGCGGGTGGACTCGACCACGTCCTCGCCAGCGGGCGCAACGTGAACGTGCTCGTGCTCGACACGGAGGTCTACTCGAACACCGGCGGCCAGATGTCCAAGGCGACGCCGCTCGGCGCGGTCGCCAAGTTCGCCGCCGCGGGGAAGGACGTGCCGAAGAAGGACCTCGCCCTGCAGGCGGTCGCCTACGGGAGCGTCTACGTGGCGCGAGTGGCGATGGGCGCCGACCCCCAACAGACGCTCCGTGCGCTCCGTGAAGCCGAGGCCTACGACGGTCCTTCCCTCGTGCTCGCGTACAGCCACTGCATCGAGCACGGTATCGAGATGCGCGACGGGCTCGCCCAGCAGTACCGGGCGGTGGCGAGCGGCTACTGGCCACTCATGCGCTACGACCCGATGGTGCGGGCGACTGGTGACAGCCCCTTCCTGCTCGACTCTCCGCGGCCGCGCATTGCGCTGTCTGCGTACACGGAGCGAGAGACGCGCTACCAGGCGCTCGTCCGCACGCACCCCGAGGAGGCGGCGCGGCTGCACCGGCTCGCCGAGGATGCGGTTGCCAGACGTTGGGACCTCTACGAGGAGATGGCGACCCACGGCGCCGAGCACTTCGCCGCCGATGCGCGCAAGGGCTGACCGTCGCCGCCCAGCGGTACCGGACCGACAGGTCCGCCGTGCGTGCGGGTCAGGCCGCCGAGCCGGGCTCCCAGAGCTCGCGCAGCTCGGGAGGGAGCACGGCCGCTACACCCCGGACATCGTCCGGTACGAGGTCACGCAACGCGTGCACCACGTCGACGGTCACTTCCTCGGCCCGTTCGAGCCGGACGCCTGTCGTCGTCGCGACGATCCTGCCGACGAGGTCGTGCAGCGACCTGGCCGGCGATGCGTCACGGATACGCCTCGGCGGTGTGAGGAGCGGTCGGACGTCGGAAGGAAGGTGGGACGACAGGTGGGCACGCTGGCCGGCGGGCAGCCGGTCAGCGAACGTCGCGAGGACGCCGCGTACGACCAGGGGTGCCGCTGTGGAGGCGACCCCCGCCTTCTCGGCGGCGCCGAGCAATGCCTCAAGGGCCGCCGACGGCGGCTGGACGGTGTGGCCCGCGGACGGCCGCGTGTCCCATCGACCCAGCCCGACGTGAAGGTACGACTCGACTCCGGCGACGCCCGGGACGGCCGCCACGGCGCGCTCGATCGCCTCGGCGTCGTAGAGGTTCCCGACTTCGCCGTGGAGCAACGCGACGTGACGCTCGACCATCACGTGCACACGCGGGAGATCCAGCTCTCGCTCGAGCCTGCCGAGGCTCGAGCGGATACGGTCGGCGAGAACGTTGTCGATGACCGCCGGATCGGGCTCACGGCCGCGCAGACGGTAGCTTGCGCCCTTTACCCGTCCTTCGGCGTAGCGGAGTCGACCGCCCACGTGGGTGATCGTCCGGCGGGCCTTCCTCGAGACAGCCGTGCAGGGCCATCGCACCACGACGACTGCACCGGCCGTCGCGGCGGCGGCCCCCATCATCATCCAACGGGTCCGTCTTTGCATGACGTCCTCCTTCCCGTGGTCCGTCGCGCTCAGGCGACGTCCTTTGCTGTTACGAGCCGCGCGCCACGGTAGGTGCGGAATTACTCGAGCGAACGAGCTCGGCGCTCGCGCACACCTTCAGCCGATCTCGGTTCGAACACCGTCGTGGCGTCGGAGCACACCGCGAGCTTGATCCTCTCGATGCTTGATGATCGCGTCGCGGCGGCGCGGCGCACGCATCCCAATCACCTGTGGCCCTGGCGCGGTTCGCGAGCTGCCCGATGGGATCGACGATCCCGGTCGCAGCAGGGTTGGCGAGCACTCGGTCGACGAAGTCGTTCGGCATGTTGACTCCCACGAGCGCACTTCGCATCGCAGCTGATCCTCGCGGTTCCCTGGTGGCCCTCAGCGCCGCTGCACGAGGCCGCGGACGTACGCCGCCTGACCGACGTGCTGAAGGTTGTCGACGATGACCCCGTTGAGCCTCCCCTCGACCGTGACGGGTGGCTCACGCGTGTCGTCGAGCACCTTCGACAGCGCCGCGTCGTCGAGCGAGCGGAGCCATCCGACGGTGCGCTGGTGGACGTCTTCGAAGTAGTCAAGGAGGGGTGCTGCGGCGGAGGTCACCATGCCGACCTTCGCCGGGTCGTGTCCGACGCCGGTGTCCTCAGGGTCGAGCGCGAGCGCGAACTGGTCGAACCAGCCGTCGGCCGTCCACGCGGGCTCTTGCCCGGTCATGGAGGAGACCACCTGGTCCTGGACGCGGGTGAGATGCCAGACCAGCCAGGAGATCGAGTTGGACTGCTCGTCGGGCCGGTAGGCGAGCTCCTCGAAGGAGAGCGCGTTCACCGCGGGATAGACCGCGTCCCGGATCCGCTCGAACTGGTCGACCAGCACGTCGGCCTTGCTCATGCCGCTCTCCTCTCGTACACGTCTCCCGCTCCTCCCCCGCACGGCGGATCTCACCGATGGCCGGCCCGGTCTCTCTCCCTCTCACTCTTTCTCCGGTGGCGTGTCGTCGCCACCACCCCGCTCGCTACGGCCCATCTTGCCGCCGCCGAGCCCGGCTCGCCCGCGCCGCGACGACGGCACGACGGGCAGACTGGGGTCGTGCGGAGGACGGAGAGCTCCTTGCGTCCGGACGGCGCCGCAGGGGTGGCCGGACGGGTCCGACTGGACGGCGCGTCCGAAGCGGGGGCGAGCGGTGGGACGCGGGTGACGAGGATCCTCGAGCGGGTCCGCGCCATCCCTCCGGGCTTCGTGCGGACCTACGGGGACATCGACCCGAAGGCGCCGCGCCTGGTCGGACGCGTGCTCGCCACGACGGCCGAGCGGGTGCCGTGGCACAGGGTGGTGCGAGCCGATGGTTCGGCGCCGATGGGCGACGAGCAGCTGGCGCGGCTGCTGCGAGAGGGCGTGCCCGTGCGGGACGGCCGGGTGGACCTCCGCCGTGTCAGGCTGCCGGGATGAGCGCCGCAGGAGCACGCACCGGTGGCGCCCGGACCGGTGGCTACACCGCGGCCGCCCGGGTCCTCGCCGAGCGGGACACGGTCATCGCACGCCTCCTCGACCAGGTCGGGCCGCCACGTGTCCGCCGGCCGCTCGATTCCCACTTCGCAGCGCTCGTGCGCGCGATCGTCTACCAGCAGCTGGCGGGAGCCGCCGCCTCGGCGATCCATGGCCGCCTGCTCGCGGCCCTGGGAGGCGAAGCCGACCCGGCACCCCTGCTCGCGCTCTCCGACGACACCATGCGGGGGGTCGGGCTCTCCGCCAACAAGGTGGCCTCGTTGCGCGACCTCGCGGCGAAGGTCCTCGACGGCTCCGTCGTGCTCGACCCCCGTGGTCTCGCCCGGGAGAACGACGAAGAGGTGATGGCGCGGCTCTCGAGCGTCCGCGGCATCGGCAAGTGGACCGCCGAGATGTTCCTCATGTTCCAGCTGCGGCGTCTCGACGTCTGGCCCACGGGGGATCTCGGGGTCCGCCGTGGCTACGGGCTCGCCTGGGGGGTGCCGACGCCGGCCGCAAGGGAGCTGGAGCCGCTCGGGGACCGCTACCGGCCGTACCGCTCGGTCGCGGCATGGTACTGCTGGCGCGCCGTCGAGCTGTATGCCCGGGGCGCCGAGAGCGCCCTCACCGGGTGACCGGGTAGAAACAACGCCCGTGGAGCCGGAAGAGCCGTCTCGGGGACCCGTCGTCGAGCAGGACCGGGCCGGGGAACGGTTCGTCGTGCGTGAGGATGGCGACATCGCCGAGCTCGACTACCACCGCAGCGGTGACCGCCTCTCCATCCTGCACACCGGGGTACCCGCCTCTCTCGAGGGGAAGGGCGTCGGCTCCGCACTGGTGCGGGCCGCAGTGGAGTTCGCGGCGGCCGAGGGCCTGGTCGTCGTGCCCCGCTGCCCGTTCGCGCAGCGGTGGCTGGAGGCCCACCCCGACGTGGCCGCGTCGGTCCCGATCGAACGCCCATAGGCTTCCCGGGCGCGGCAGACAGGCAGCTCGCCGAGACGCGTTCGACAGGAGTCACCATGGCACAGACGTGCGAACATCTGAACCTCGTGAAGGACGTCGTGCCTTCCGCGGACGGTTGTGAGGACTGTCTGGCGAGCGGAGGACGGTGGGTGCACCTCCGCCTCTGTATGACCTGCGGCCACGTGGGCTGCTGCGACAGCTCACCCAACCGCCACGCCACGGCACACTGGCGGACCCATCACGACCATCCGATCGTTCGCTCCTACGAGCCAGGCGAAGACTGGTGGTGGTGCTACGAAGACCAGCTGGTCTTCGACGTGGACGGTGCTGCGCCGGCACCTTCCCACTCCTGAGCACGGGCGAAACGTCGAAACGTCGCGACAACGCGGCAAGAGGGAAAATCGAGAGGAGAACTGGGATGCCGGCGAAAGGACATGCGGAGTGGCGGGGTGATCTCCAGTCGGGATCGGGGACCTTCACCGCTGGCGACACGATCAGCGGGGGGTACACGTTCAAGTCCCGCTTCGAAGGCGGCCCGGGGTCCAACCCCGAGCAGCTGATCGCTGCGGCAGAGGCGTCGTGCTTCTCGATGGCGCTCTCCAACGCGTTGGCCACGGCGGGTACGCCCCCCGAGTCGATCGTGACTGACGCCGACGTCACGCTCAGGTTGGTCGACGGCACGCCCACCATCACGTCGATCGCGTTGCGCGCGGTGGGGAAGGTGCCAGGCATCGATGCCGAGACCTTCGACGCGCAAGCACGCTCGGCGAAGTCGGGATGCCCCGTGAGCAAAGCGCTCGCCGGCGTTCCCGAGATCACGCTCGAGGCGGTGCTCGAGACGTGATGACGGCACGTTGCTGCTCTCGCCTGCGCCGCTCGGGCTCTGCCCGGCGCGGCCCGGGCGCGTAGGAGCGACTGGAGTGGTCGACGACGCTGCACTGACGGTGCTGACTGCCGACGAGCTCGCCGCGATCGAGGCCGTCGGGACGCGCCGCAGCGTCGTACCTGGTGAGTACCTTTACCGCGCGGGCGACGCGAGGTACGACTTCTTCGTCATCCTGAACGGCTCCGTGGTGGTCTTCACAGTGGCCGACGGAGGTGCGCGCGAGATCGCGAGGCACGGTCCGGGGCGCTTCCTCGGCGAGCTGAACATGCTGACCGGGATGCGCGTCTTCGTGTCGGTCGAGGTCGTCGAGGCCGGCGAGGTCCTCGTGGTGCCGCACGACCGGCTGCTCTCGCTCATCTCGACCCACCCCTCGTTGAGCGACAAGGTGCTTGCTGCGTTCATGGCGCGTCGCACAATGCTGCTCGAGGGGGCGAATCTCTCGGTGCGCGTGATCGGCTCCCGTTTCTCTCGTGAGTCGGTGCAGATCCGCGAGTTCCTCGCGCGCCTCCGTGTCCCGCATCACTGGATCGACACCGACACCGACACCGACACCGAGGCCGAAGCGCTCCGTGACAGGTTTGGGATCACGTCCTCGGACCTGCCGGTCGTCATCACCGCGACCGAGGTCCTGCGACACCCGACGCCGGGCGAGCTCTCCGAGTTCCTCGGGCTGACGGTGGACCGGCTGCCGGATCGGTCCTTCGACCTCGTCGTGGTCGGCGGCGGCCCGGGCGGCCTCGCTGCCGCCGTCTACGGGGCCTCCGAAGGCCTCTCCACCCTGGCGCTCGATGCCCGCGTGGCGGGCGGCCAAGCCGGCACGAGCTCCCTCATCGAGAACTACCTCGGCTTCCCGAAGGGGATCTCCGGCGAGAAGCTCACGGAGGCGGCGCTCGTGCAGGCCGAGAAGTTCGGCGCGGAGCTCTCGATGCCCTGCGAGGTGGTGTCGCTGCGTGAGGAGGCCGGCCACCTCGTCGTGCGGCTTGGGGACGGGTCGGACGTCGCGGCCCGATCGGTGATCGCGGCGACGGGTGCCCGGTACCGCAAGCTCGATATCGCACGCCTCGAATCCTTCGAGGGCAATGGCGTCTACTACGCCGCGACGACAATGGAAGCGCGCTCCTGCGTGCCCAGCCCGGTCGTCGTCGCGGGTGGAGGGAACTCGGCCGGTCAGGCGGCGATGTTCCTCGCGGACTCCGGAAGCCCGGTCACGATCGTCGTCCGCGCGGAGGACCTCGGGGCGCGCATGTCGCGGTACCTCGTCGATCGCCTCACCGCGCACCCGGGGGTGACGGTGCGCACGGGCACCTCTGTCACGGGGCTCGTGGGCACAGACGCGCTCGAGGCCGTCCGGGTCGAAGGGGGAGGCCGGGAGGACACGATCAAGTGTGCGGCCCTGTTCTCGTTCATCGGCGCCGTGCCCGCGTCCGGGTGGCTCTCGGGATGTGCGACCCTCGACCCGGCGGGCTTCGTCGTCACCGACCGGGCGCTCGACCCTCACGCGTTGGACGACCGGTGGGCCGCGCAAGACCGTGCCCCGCTTCCCTTCGAGACGAGCCATCCCGGCCTGTTCGCGGTGGGCGACCTTCGCTCAGGTTCGACGAAGCGGGTAGCGGCAGCGGTCGGCGAGGGCTCCGCCTGCGTCTCCTCGGTCCACCAGTACCTCAGCTTCTCCCACGCAGGCACTGCCTGAGCGGGGGCGGGTGGGGGTCGGAGGTGGCGGGCGCGCCGGCGTCGGGCGTGCCGGC
>JASHYA010000187.1 GCA_030043315.1 Acidimicrobiales bacterium | reverse complement strand
GAGTCCCAGACCTTCGGCATGGAGATGGACCTCGTCGAGGGTATGCGGTTCGACAAGGGCTACATCTCGCCGTACTTCGTGACCGACCCCGAGCGCATGGAGTCCGTCCTCGAGGACGCCTACGTGCTGCTCGTCGGCTCGAAGATCTCCGCCGTACGCGACCTCCTGCCCGTGCTCGAGAAGGTGATGCAGAGCGGCAAGCCCCTCGTGATCGTCGCAGAGGACGTCGAGGGCGAAGCTCTCGCGACCCTCGTCGTGAACAAGATCCGCGGCACCTTCAAGAGCGTCGCGGTCAAGGCACCCGGGTTCGGCGAGCGTCGCAAGGCGATGCTCCAGGACATGGCGATCCTCACCGGCGGCCAGGTGGTCACCGAGGAGGTCGGCCTGAAGCTGGAGAACGTCGGCCTCGACCTGCTCGGCCGTGCCCGCAAGGTCGTCGTCACCAAGGACGAGACCACCGTCGTGGAGGGTGCCGGTTCCGAGTCCGACATCAAGGGCCGCATCAACCAGATCAAGGCGGAGATCGACAACACCGACTCCGACTACGACCGTGAGAAGCTCCAGGAACGGCTCGCCAAGCTGTCGGGTGGCGTCGCGGTGATCAAGGTCGGCGCGGCCACCGAGGTCGAGCTGAAGGAGAAGAAGCACCGCATCGAGGACGCGGTCTCGACGACCAAGGCCGCGATCGAAGAGGGCGTGGTGCCCGGCGGCGGGGTGGCGCTCCTCCGCGCGCAGGCCGCGGTCACCGACCGGGCCGACAAGCTCGAGGGCGACGAGGCCACCGGTGCGCGCATCGTCGCACGGGCGGTCGAGGAGCCGCTGAAGCAGATCGCGGTGAACGCCGGCCTCGAGGGCGGCGTCGTCGTCGAGAAGGTGCGCAACCTGAAGGGCGCCGAGGGGCTGAACGCCGCGACCGGCGTCTACGGCGACCTCTTCAAGGACGGCGTCATCGACGCGGCGAAGGTGACCCGCTCGGCGCTGCAGAACGCCGCCTCCATCGCGGGGCTGTTCCTCACGACCGAGGCGGTCATCGTCGACAAGCCCGAGGAGAAGGCTCCCGCCATGCCCGGCGGCGGCATGGAGGACTTCTAGGCCTTCCTTGGTTTCTCGGACCACGAGGGCACCCTCCGGGGTGCCCTCGTGGCGCGTCCGGGGGCGTTCCGTTCCTACACTGGCCGGGATGTCGGAGTCGCCCGAGCCGCCGCGGCCGTCCACCGAGCCGTCGCTGGCGCCGTCCACCGGCCTCGGCGTGCTGCATCTCTTTTGCCGCGCCGGCGGCGCGCTCGACGTCGCGGCGGTCCTCGACGCCGAGGCGGCGGCGGTGAAGGAGGGGGACCAGGTCGTCGCCGCGACGATCCTCGGCCACAAGGCGGACGTCGCCCTCATGGTGCTCGCCCCCGACCTGTGGCGGCTGAGGCGGTTCCAGTCCTCCGTGCAGGCCGCCGGGCTCGAGGTGGTCTCCTCCTACGTCTCGCTCACCGAGGTGTCGGAGTACGCGGCGGGGCTGCCCGACGAGCTGAAGCAGGCGCGCCTCCACCCCCAGCTCCCCCCGGAGGGGAAGCCGGCCTTCTGCTTCTACCCGATGTCGAAGCGTCGGGGCGACGCGCACAACTGGTACACGCTCGACCACGAGGAGCGCCTCGCGCTCATGACGGGCCACGGCCGCGTGGGGCGGACCTTCCGAGGCCGGGTGCTGCAGCTCGTGACGGGCTCGGTCGGCCTCGACGACTACGAGTGGGGGGTCACGCTGTTCGCCGTCGCGCCCGACGACCTGAAGGAGTGCGTGTACCAGATGCGCTTCGACAAGGCCTCCGCGTTGTACGCCGAGTTCGGGCCCTTCTACGCGGGCATGGTCGCCGACCTCGCCACCGTGCTCGCCTCGGCCGCGCGATGAGCGACGGTCGTCTCGTCCGGCTCGAGGCGGTGCTCGCCGGCCTCGGCAACGTCGTCGTCGCCTTCAGCGGAGGGGCCGATTCCGCGTTCTTGGCGGGTGTCGCGCACCGGACCCTCGGGCCGGAGCGGACGCTCTGCGTGACCGCGGTGTCCCCCTCCCTCGCCGCCGAAGACGAAGTGCACTGCCGCGCGCTCGCGGCGGAGTGGGGGCTCCGGTGGCAGGAGGTCGCGACGTCCGAGATGGAGGACCCCGTCTACGTGGCGAACGGCGCGGATCGTTGCGCGCGCTGCAAGGACGCCCTGATGGTCGCCCTCGGTCCGCTGGCCGCAGCAGAGTCGGCGACGGTCGTCCTCGGCGTGAACACCGACGACCTCGATGACCACCGGCCCGGCCAGGCTGCCGCCGCAGCCGCCGGGGCACGCTTCCCGCTCGTCGAGGCCGTCCTCTCGAAGGCCGACGTGCGCGAGCTGTCGAGGCGGTTGGGGCTGCGGACGTGGGACCGGCCGGCGGGCGCATGCCTCGCCTCGCGCCTTCCCTACGGCACGCCGGTCACGGCCCCGACCTTGCGCGCGGTCGACGCGGCGGAGTCCGGGCTCCGGGCGCTCGGCCTTCGCGACTTCCGCGTGCGCCACCACGGTGCCCTCGCCCGGGTCGAGGTCGCAGAGGGCGAGCTCGGCGTGGTCTGGTCACGACGCGACGAGGTGGTCGCGGCGGTGAAGGCCGCGGGCTACGACTTCGTCTCGCTCGATCTCGAGGGGTTCCGCTCGGGCAGCATGAACCGGCTCCTCACCCGCCCGGCGCCGACGTCAGCCCGGGTCTGAGCGGGGGACCTGCCAGCCCGCCGACGACACGCGCCGGGGCTCGAAGAACACACAGCCCTCGGGGCACGCGAACGGGAGAGCTTCGTTCGCCCCCAGCTTGCAGCGCTCGATCTTGTCGCCGCTCCGGGTGCTCTGCATGACGTAGTGGCGGCATTCTGCGTTCACGGCCACGCCGATATTGTGGCTGCTGCAGCGTCCGTTGTGGCCGCGGGGAGGGGTAGCGTCAGGACGTGGACCCCGTGGTGCCTACCCGTACCCTCCTGCGGTGGGCGGAGAGCCTCGCGGCGACGGCACGCACCGGTCTCGGCTTCTCCGAGAGCCTCTACGAGCGCGAGCGGTTCGAGGAGATCCTTCGCGTCGCGGCGGACATCCGCACGGTCGCCGCCGAGGAGCCCGGGGCGCCCGAGGACGCAGAAGGTCTCGTGTGCGAGTGGCTCTCCCAGGTGGGAGAGGGCGTCCCGGGCTACGTGACGCCGAAGGTTGCGGTGGGCGCCGCCGTGGGCAACGACCGTGGAGAGCTCCTGCTCATCCAGCGGTCCGACTCCGGGGCGTGGCTCTACCCGACCGGGTGGTGCGACGTCGGCTACTCGGCGGCCGAGGTCGCCGTGAAGGAGGTGCGCGAGGAGACCGGGATCGAGGTCGAACCCGTCCGCCTCATCGCGGTGCTCGACGGCCTGCGGCTGGGGTTCACGAGGATCCCCCTCTACTCGCTCGTCTTCCACTGCAGGGCCCTCCGCGGGACCCTCGAGGCCCACCCGCTCGAGTGCCGGGACGTCGGGTGGTTCGGCCAGGAGCACCTCCCCTCGCCGCTCGTCGGGTACGAGCGTTGGGGCGAGCCCGTCTTCGCCGCGCTCCACGGCGAGCAGCGCGACGTCGTCTACGACCAGGTGCGCGAGCCGCTGTGGCGGGAACCGGCGACCTGACCATCGAAGAGGCGACCCGCGTCGACGACGACCTCGTCGAGGCGTTCGCCGCGCTCGTCCCCCAGCTCTCGCGCAGCGCGCCGGCGCCCGGTGCCGCCGAGCTCGAGGCGATCGTGCGGTCGCCGGCCACCACCCTCCTCGTCGCCCGCGACGACGGGGGGCGCCTGGTGGGCTCGCTCACGCTCGCCGTCTTCCGGATCCCGACGGGCGTGCGCGCGTGGATCGAGGATGTCGTGGTCGACGACGTCGCACGGGGGAGCGGCGTCGGCGCGGCGCTGGTGAAGGCCGCCCTCGAGCGCGCCGAGGCGGCGGGGGCGCGCACGGTCGACCTCACCTCGCGCCCGGACCGGGAGGCGGCGAACCGTCTCTATCTCCGGATGGGGTTCATGGCGCGATCGACGAACGTCTACCGCTACACCTCCGTCACCACCGTCACCACCGTCACCTTCGGCGACTGATCAGGCCATCGAGGCCAGCACCTGCTGCACGATCGCCAGTGTGGTCTCGGGGTGCAACAGCGCGAGCCGCGCGACAGGCTCGCCCTCCCACGTGGTCGGCACGCACAGCGCGATCTGGTCCGAGAGGATCCGACTGGACCACCGCTCGTAGTCCCCGCGCGTCCAGCCGCGCCGGCGGAAGAGGAGGATCGAGAGCTCGGGCTCGCGCACGAGCTCGGTGTGCGGCGTCGTCTTGATCAGCTCCGTGGCGTCCCTTGCGGTGGCGATCGCCGTCTCCACCGCGTTCCGGTACGCGTCGGTCCCGTGCACGGCGAGGGAGAACCACAGCGGCAGCCCCCGCGACCGGCGCGAGAGCTGGAATGCGTAGTCGGTCGGGTTCCACGGCTCCTCGCCCAAACCCGGCTCGTCCCGGCGCCCGCCCCGCCGGCCGCCCACCGGCGGACGGCCCGGGGCGCGGGGAGCGGAGCGGAAGGCCGACAGGTACGCCGCGTCCTGGGTGTGGACCGCCTTTGCGAGCGAGGGGTCCCGGTAGAGGAGGGCGGCGCAGTCGTAGGGGGCGAACAGCCACTTGTGCGGGTCGATCACGAGGGAGTCCGCCTGCTCGATCCCGGCGAAGCGCGTCCTTGCGGCGGGAGAGAAGAGCGCGCCGCCGCCGTAGGCGGCGTCGACGTGGAACCACATCCCTCGTTGGTGGGCCACCGCGCCCGAGCCGTTCAGGTCGTCGACGATGCCGGCGTTGGTGGTGCCGCCGGTCGCGACGACCGCCACCACCGGCCCACCGGCGTCGGTCTCCGCGCCGTCCAGGGCGGCCGTGAGGGACGAGGCGGTAAGCCGGTGGTCGACCGTCGGTACCACGAGCGGGTCGGCGCCGAGGACGTGGATGGCCTTGGTGACGGACGAGTGCGCCTCACCGGTCACCGCGACCCGCGGCCTGGTGCCGTGCTCCGCCGAGGCCATCGGGCCGTCGGCGGCGTAGGCGGTGTCCCGCGCGACCAGGAGCGCAGAGAGGTTCGCAGCCGATCCGCCGGAGACGAAGGTGCCACCAGCCTCCGGCGGAAGCCCCGCCAGCTCCGCGAGGAGGCTCAGGACCTGGTTCTCGGCCGCGACGAGGCCGGCGGCGAGAAGCCACGAGGCGCCGTTGAGCGAGGAGGACGAGACGACCATGTCGAAGAGGAGGGCGTCCTTGGTGGGCGCAGCCGGGATGAACGAGAGGAAGCGCGGGCTGTCGATGGAGACCACCGCGGTCGAGAGGTGCTCCGTGAACAGGTCGAGCACCTTCTGAGGGTCGTTGCCGCCGGGCCCGATCAAACCCTCGAGAAGGTCGCTGAAGTCGGCTTCGTACCCCCCGTAGTCCAGCGGCACGGGATCGAGTGCCAGGCGCTCCCGGCAGTAGGAGAGCACCAGGTCGGTGGTGCGCTCGTCGTAGACGAACATCGGGTTACGCATACGGTCAGCATCGCGCCGAGCCGCTCGAGCCTGACGCCGTGGCTCGTCGTGGCGACGGTCGTCAGGGCTCGAGCGTGGTCCCGCCCGCAAAGGTCGTGCCGACGCTCCGCCAGTAGCCGCCGATCACCTCCGTTGGCGCGATGCGCGTGAGCTCCTCTGCGGGCGAGTCGTGGACCACCAGCTCCGCGTCGCCGCGGAACGCCGGTCCGAGCTCGACGTCGACGCCGCGCATCGTGACGATGTCCGCCAGCGCGTCGGTGCCGTCGGCCTCGATGCGCGGCATGAAGCGGTGGTGCAGCATCGGCAGCGCGTTCACGAACCCCGCGCCCTCCGAGGTCCCCGTGACGGTGAAGCGCGCGTCCACGAGGCGACGGTCGTAGGCCGCGAGGGTCGCGCCGAAGCGTCCGCCGGGCTCGAGCCGCGGTCCGGCCCTGCCGACGGTGACCGGGCGCGTGAGGTGCACCGAGCCGAGCTTCTTCGGGTAGCCCTGGAGGTGGCCGCGCGCCATCGCGAAGTCCTTGTCGACCCAGATGTACACGCAGCGCGACCACAGCTCACCGCGGTAGCGGCAGCGCACGACGAAGAACGCCTCTTTGTACTGGAGGCGGACCGGATCGAGGACCTCTTCGAAGGTGTCCGAGCACGACTGCCAGTCGGCGACGACGAACGCGACCGCGCCGGGGTCCTCGTCGTCGTGTGGCGGCTCGAGGGGGTCGGGGAGGAGCTCTGCGACCGCCGCGGGGTCGGTCCGGTACTCGACGGTGAGCAGGTCGCCCGAGTAGTGCCACGGCGGCGCGGGGAGCAGCGACGCCGTGCCCGTCGCCGAGCGGGGGAAGAGAAACCCTTTGAGGCGGGCCACGGGCGTACCGTATCGTCCCGTCTCGTGGAGACCCGCCGGATCCTTCTCGAGGGTGTCGCGACCGAGGTGCGCGTCGAAGGGGACCTCCTCGTGGCCGCCGACGGTCGGTCCGTGGCCGCCGACGCGGCCGTCCACCTTCCGCCGTGCACGCCGAGCAAGGTGATCTGCGTCCACCTGAACTACACGAGCCGGGTGGAGGAGTTCATGATCTCCCTCGGTCCCGCCCCGACGTACTTCCACAAGCCCGTCTCGGCGCTGAACGCGCACCGCGGGCAGGTGGTGCGGCCCGAGGGGTGCCGGTGGCTCAACTACGAGGGGGAGATCGCGATCGTCGTCGGCGCTGCGTGCCGCAACGTCGACCCGGAGGACGCGGGTGGGTACGTCGCGGGCTACACCGTCGCGAACGACTTCGGCCTGCACGATTTCAGGGACACCGACGCGGGCTCGATGCTGCGGGTGAAGGGGTCCGACACGTTGTGCCCGCTCGGCCCGGGGCTGGTTCGCGGTTGGGACTTCCGGCACAAGACGATCGAGACCACGGTGAACGGCCGGACGGTGCAGTCGGGCTCCACCGACGAGATGGTGTGGGACATGCACTACCTGATCGCGGACCTGGCCAGGACGATCACGCTCGTTCCCGGAGACGTCATCCTCTCGGGCACGCCGGCGGGGTCGCGCCCGGTCGTGCCCGGCGACGAGGTGTCCGTCACGGTGGAGGGGCTCGGAACGCTCACCAACACGATCGTCACGGGTCCAGCGCGTGTCCGCACCGACGTGGGCGCGCAGCCGTCGTCGTCCGAGGAGGTCGTCTCGACGGCACTCGGGGGCGACTGGGAGCTCCGTGGCGTCCGGGCGCCGCGCAGAGGGTGACGTCGACCCCCTCCAGGGCGTGACTAGCGTTCGGCACCAGAGGATCTTTCAGAGAACCGCTATGGCACGAGTTGCGGGCGTCGAGGTCTCCCTCGACCACTACATCGGCGGAGAGCGGGTGGCGTCCGCGGACCGTTTCGACGACCTGAGCCCGATCGACGAGCACCTGATCGGCGAGGTCGCACGAGGGAGAGGGGCCGAGGCACGCCTCGCCGTCGACGCGGCGCTCGGGGCCTTCGAACAATGGGGAGCGACGTCCCCCGGCGAGCGGGCCGCCGCTCTGCACCGGATCGCCGACGGGGTCGAGTCCCGCATCGAGACGCTCGCCGCGGTGGAGACCGAGGACAACGGCGCCCTCCTGCGTTCGCACCTGCGTGGCGTGATGCCGCGGGTGGCGCACAACTTCCGCTTCTTCGCGGACTGGCTGCTCCAACTCGACCACGGCGACTTCGAGACCCGGGGCCACCGCAACCACGTGAGTTGGGACCCCGCGGGGGTCGCGGTGCTCGTGACCCCGTGGAACGCCCCGCTCATGCTGGCCACCTGGAAGGTCGCGCCTGCGCTCGCGGCCGGCGACACCGTGGTGCTGAAGCCGGCGGAGTGGTCGCCGCTCACGGCGTCGCTCCTCGCCGACATCACCGCCGGGGCCGGGTTGCCGCCGGGGGTGTTCAACGTCGTCCAGGGCGTCGGGGAGGAGGCCGGG
>JASHYA010000186.1 GCA_030043315.1 Acidimicrobiales bacterium | reverse complement strand
GAGTAGAGGTCGAGGCCGTTGATGGCGAAGATCTGCAAGATCGCGAACAGGAGGAACACCACCACGAACCAGCCCGGGATGATGGACTGGTGCGCCAAGGCCTTGAACGTTGTCCCTGTTACGCCGACGCCCTTGATGAACGAGTACACGGTGGCCCCGAGCAGCATGACCAGGACCTGGGGGACCGCCGTCGCGACGAAGATCCACCCGACGAGCGAGGACTTCTTGGTGTCAGGACGGCAGTAGCGGGAGTAGTCGTTGCCGTTCTCGGTCCATCCGAGGCCGGAGAGGGTGATCGTGAAGGCGAGGCCCTCCATGTAGGTCTGCCAGTCCGCGCCGTGGGGGACGACGTTCGTGGTGGCGTGCGGGATGGTGAAACCCAGCAGGATGGCGAAGACGACCACGAAGGGGATCGTCAGCCATCGCAGGACCTTCACGATCGTGGCGTGACCGAGGAACGGTAAGACGGCCTGGACGGCCACGGCCCCGATCACGAAAACGACCTTGGCTGGGTCACCGGAGCTCAGGCCGGCCTTCGCCGAGAGGGCGATGCCGGCCAGCACGATCAAGAAGATGCCCTCCACCTCGAACCCGAGCTGGGTGATCCAGTTGAAGAAGGCGATGATCCGCGAGCCGTTCGGCCCGAACGCGGCCCGGTTGGTGCCGAAGACGGTGGTCCCGGCCTGGGGGCCCTGGAGGCTGCAGAGCCCGAGCAGGAAGTACGAGAGGTTGCCGATCAGGATGATCGAGAGGGCCTGCCAGAAGGTGAACCCGAAGGTCATCAGGACGGCGCCGTAGATGAAGTACTCCACCTGGAGGCTCGCCCCCGCCCACATCGCGCCGACGTCCCTCGGCCTCGCCCAGCGCTCGCTCAGCGGGACGTAGTCCACCCCGTGGGTCTCGATGTGGAACGCCTCGTCCGATCCGGGCAGCTGTTGGATCGACGCGCCCGTTTCCAGTGCCGTGGTCATGTGCCCCCCTAGCTCAGCCGGCTGCCCACACGATGCGTGCTTCGAGGGCCTACGTCAAGCCCTCTCGAGCCCACCGATGCCGATCCTATGGAGCGGCTGAGGGGCGGGTGTGGGGGGCGGCTGCCGACCGATGCCGAATCCCGGCGTCGGGGCCACGCCGGCACACGCGCAGAGGCCGTCGTCGTTGCCCGCCGGCGCGTCCGCGGCCCGCACTGCCGCCGAGTTGTCCACAGGCTCGTGTCCACTTGTCGGACCTCGGGGCAGAGATTCCACCCCCGTGACGTGTCACAAAGTAAGATCCCAGCAGGTTGTGAACCCCGTAGCACCAGTGCGATCGCCGCCGCGCTGCCCGGGCTGGGCACCTGGCGGGGAGGAGGCGTAAGCCAACGTGAGAGAAAAGCAAGGCGAAAGCCAAGGAGGGAGCACCTTGAGACATCGAACACATCGGCTACGCCGAGTCGCTGCAACCATCGCGCTCGGTGTGGGCGCCGTCGGGGGCGTGGTCGGGCTTGCGGCAGGCACCGCCGGCGCGGCCGTGCACGCCACCATCAAGGCGACAAGCGTTGCCAGCGTTGGGTCCACAGGGACGGGCGTCGCCGCTGGGAACCTGACCCTCACGTTCCCCTCGGGGTCAGGGACGACACTCAGCGCGAAGGAAATCGAACTGAAGGCGACGCCCGCCACGGGCAGCGTCGCTTGGACCGCGGCGCCGTCGATCGCCAAGAACGCAGGCACGGTGGCCGGGGAAACCGTGGTAGGGGATGTCCTGTCATTTGATCTGACGAAGTCCGCCACAACAGCGGTCACGTTGAGCATCACGGGCATCGAGTACAACTTGACACACGCTCACGGGACAATCACGGTTACGCCGAGCAACCCGACAACACCGGTCGCCGTCGTCTTCACACCGGCAAGCGTCGTCAACGCCAAGGCTCCGGGTGCGCCGGCCACAGCGCCGCACACCAAGGTGATGACGGCAACAAGTACGCCGAGCGTCGGTCGGGGTACCGGAATGGCAGCCGGGAACTGGACCATCAAGCTGACGGCTTCCACAAACGAGACAACGGCCGTGGGCGAGGGCTGGAAGAAGACAGGGGTCGTGTCCGTCACAGTGTGGACGCCCGTAACAGACACAAACTGTGCAGGTACAAATTACGTGCTGTTCACAGGGGTGCCGACGGCGACCGTCTCGGGCACGACAAAGGTGAGCGTCACCCCGACGGTATCGGTCTCGACCGCGCCCGTCTCGCCTTGCGTGGCGGCGGATCACAACCAGGTCAAGGTCACCTTCACCAACACAGGGAGGTTCACCGGCAAGACAGGGACCTTCACGATCACGCTCACTGGCGTGAAGTACCAGGTCGGCGCCACGACGCACACAGGGAACATCTTCGCCTACTCGGCCTACACAGGTACATACTTCGGGTCGACAAAGGCCGATGTCTCGGCGCCTACAGGCCATTCGAATGCCACGATCGCCAAGGTCTTTGCCAAGGCGAACACACCGGCCGTCACAGTTTCGCCGGGTGCGTTCGAGGCGGCGATCAGCCCGATCTCTGTGGTGGAGACCGCGGTGAGCACCGTCCCGGCCGGCGGCATCTGCCTCTCGCTGACGCCGCACACCACATCGGCGAACGTCTTCCACACGAAGACGACAGCCACGGTGAAGGTCACGACGGGAGACGGCATCGTCACATCGAAGGTGGTCTACGAGAACAAGACAGGTGCGGCTGCCACAACAGCAGCTACAGCGGTCTTCGCTCGCTTCGAGATCACGCGGGAGTCGATCACAACCCCGAGCACCTACGAGGTGTCCGGGTTGAAGGTCAACGCCGCGACGACACCGAAGGGCGCGGTCGATGTCACGATCACCCATGTGACAGCGAGCGCGGTCTGCACGACCACGCCGACCCTCGTCGCACCGGTCACGGCGTTCACGATCACCACGCCGGTCTCAACAGTGATCTACGGCGCGACAGCTGACGCGACCGCGGTGAGGCAGTTGGAGACCCGGTTCCCGGGGACGACAACAAAGTGCCCCGGCACGGCAGGCAACAGGCCGGTGATCCTCGCGACCACAAAGGTCTACCAGGACGCGCTGTCGAGCTCGTACCTCGCGGGGTACCTGGACACCGGGACGCTCCTCACGCCGACGACGTCACTGTCGTCGGTCACGAAGCAGGCGCTCCGGACCCTAGGTATCACCCAGGTCTTCGTCGTCGGCGGCCCGCTGGCGGTCACGACAACAGTGGTCACCGCGATCGAGACAACGCCGGCGTACGCATGTGGAGGTGTCACTCCGCTCAAGACAGGCGGGCACACAGTGTTCATCCACGTGACACGGATCTACGGTGAGACCCAGTACGACACCGCGCAGCAGATCGCTCAGACGGTGCCAAGAGGCGAAGTCGCCAGGTTGGCGTTCACCGGTGCTTATGCCGGCGTGAACGCCACAAAGGGTAACGGTCTGTACAACGACACGGCAGGATTGGCCTCCACAGCACCTGCCACGTCCGCGGCAGTGCCGACGGCGATCCTCGCGAGCGGCGTCGAGTTCCAGGACGCAATGGCGGCCAGCGCCCTGGCGTACGCCACACACGTGCCGGTCCTGCTCACGACGGCGACAGCGCTGTCTTCGCAGGCGTCCGCAGCGATCGCGACACTCGGGATCGAGCAGGTCATCGTGATGGGCGGCCCGCTGGCGGTCACGAACACAGTCGTGACGTCTCTCAAGGCTCTGGGCGTGTCGGTGCTCCGCATTGCCGGGAAGACCTACACAGACACGGCCGTGCAGCTGGCCAGGTTCCTGCAGAACACGGTCGACAGCACTGGGCGTGGCTGGAACGGCAATTCGAACGGATCCACGACAGGGGCGCTCACCAGGGTTGCAGTGGCCCGGGGCAACGGCTTCACCGACGGGCTGGCCGGCGCGGTCATCACGGGTCACACAAGGATCCCGCTGCTGCTGACCACAAGCCCGACGAAGGTCGGTACAGCCACCACAGCCTTCTTGAAGGCTTCCGGGGCATCGGGTAAGGGCGTGAACACAGACAAGGCCGCGACGATCAGCAGTCTCACGATCTTCGGTGGCCCACTGGCGGTCTCGCCCGCGGTGATCGCGGCCATGGAGGCGGCCATCGCCTGATCCCATCTACGGCCGGTATGTCGGACCGGCCAGGAGAACCGCAGTGAAGGAGGGGCCCGAAAGGGCCCCTCCTTCGCGCGACGACGAGACCTTTCGCCCGCGAATTGAGCCTCGACGGGAACACGATCGAACGGGTCCTCGGACCGTTGGCAGGGGGCCAACCCTGAGGGCATGAGCCTGGAACGGCCTGGGTTCCCGGCCACCACCATCCTCGGGTACGGCCGTGAGGAGGACGTCGTCTCGGTGCCGGAGAAACCTTGGCCATCCTGCTCGATCTCGTTCGCTTCGTCGAAGGCCACATCCGGCTCGACGTGCTCCCGGGTGTGGGCGTCACCGAAGGTCGCGTTCTGAAATGAGGCGATCTCAAAGACACGTCGCAGACTTCGGTTACCAGACGGTTTGACTCGATGCCGGCAAGGAGGTGGCGATGGCCGGCACGTGACTCGCGCAGAGAGACCCGGGTCCGCATCTGGCAGTTCTTCGGCGAAGGGAAGAACCGAACAAGATCGTCCAGGCCGTGGGGCGGGCGTACGCGACGGTGGCAGCTCTCCTCACGGCGACTGGTGGCGTCCGGTCCCGCTCCCCGCGCCATCTGTTCCTCGCTGAGCGAGAGGTGATTCCCGTGTGGACTCCGGGCCAAGGAGACTTACGTGTGCATCGTCAAGCGGCTGGGTCGCTCGGTGTCGACGTCTTCGCGAGATGTCCCACAACGGCGGCCGTGAACGGTACCGAGCGCTGCGTGCCGACCGTCGGGCCCTCGAGAGGCTTGGCGACCGCCAAGCTATGGCAGCGTGGGACGAACAGACCGTCAACGGGCTTCTTCGCAGTATTTCCCCAAATGTGTCGACCTCGCTCGAACGCCAAGCTCTCGGCTCGTCACCGTCGGCAGAGAACCCAACGGCCCCCCGCCGAGTCCTCCGGTGGCCGATGCCAGCGCAGCGCTTCGACGTGCCGTTGCGATGACGCCTTCAGACGGCCTGATTACACAACGCGACTTTCAGTGATCACACACACCCGGCAACCGATGGCCGAGATCGCACGAGGTGGCGGTGAGTTCCAGGGAGCTCGCTGGTCGATAGAACGAGTGCGCCGGACATCGGGTCCAGATCACTCCAGTACCGGAGGGACCTCCCTGACCCCGCTCGCTGCCGGCGAGGTCGTCCCGGTGCTCGTTGTCGCTGCTGTGCTCGTTCCCGCCGAAGATGTTGTGGTGTTGGGGGTGGCGGTCGAGGTGCTGGGTGTCGACGAGCTCACTGTGGTCGAGTCCTCGGGATGCACGAAGACCACCGTCAGCGAGCCGGCCTTGGCATCCGGCTGCACCTGGACTTCGGCGACGAACGCTCCTGGCAGTCCCCAAGGGAGCGCTCCCGCTGGCCCGACCGTGCCGGCGAGCTGGGTGACGTTCCCCCGGAAGAGGTAGGTTTCGTCGCCTGTCGCTGCGGTCGACGGCTGTGCCACGAGTGAGCCGACGAGCTGGACCTCGTCACCTGTCGTGCCGGTCATGTCCACCGCGAGGAGGGAGCCCCCTTGTGCAAGGCAGGTCCCCACCTTGACGTGGACGGGGGATGTCGACGTGGGGTCGGCGGAGGTCGGCTTCACGAGCGCTGTCCCCTCGAAGGCGGGCGACCCGGCGTTCGTCGCGATGCTCAGCGACCCGGTGCTCAATATCGCGCTCAGCACGGAGGAGGAGAGAGGAGGCAGCGACGTCGGTGCGGTGACCCCCGGGAACCCTGTCACCCCTGTGCACGTCCCGACCGGGAGCGTAAGTCCCGCGGTCTGCGCGGACGAGGCAGGGGAAGAAGTGGTACCTGTCTGGACCGGGGATGTCGTGGCGGCGGTCCCTGTGGCCTGTGGCGTGACCGACGACGCAGGTGTGGTGGAGGAGCCCTGCACGGATGTCGACGTCCCGGGGACAGATGTGGAAGATGTGGACGCCGTACCGCGTGCCGTCCCGGTCGTGCCTGTCCTCTGGGTGGACGTTCCAGAGGAGGTGCTCGACGTCGAGGCCCGGTAGGGCACGCTCAACGCGGCGAGGAGGTACCACGTCGGCGCATTCTGTGCGCTCGTCGAGGTTGAGCTCGGCGCGGACGTGGTCGGAGAGGCATCCCCCGATGAGCTGGGCGATGCGCCGGAGCTGGAGGACGTCGCAGCGCTCGACGTCGTCGAGGT
>JASHYA010000185.1 GCA_030043315.1 Acidimicrobiales bacterium | reverse complement strand
CCCGTGTGACGGCCGGGGCGGTCACGGCGGCCGGCTCCGCTGTCTTGATGTTCGAGAGCGGCCCGTAGCCGTTCGCGTTCTCCGCCTTCACCGCGAAGAAGTACGCCGTGCCGTCGGTGAGGCCGGTCACTGTGGCAGAGGTCGCGGTTCCCGCTGTCTTGTGTGTCGTACACGCCGACACCGCAGCGCTCGTCGTCGCGTAGCAGACCTCGTAGTTCGAGATGGCGGCCCCGCCGTCCGAGCTCGGGGCCGTCCACACCAGGTGGACGCTCGCAGTGCCCGGCGTCGCGGTGGTGAGTGTGGGGGCACCTGGGACCGTCGTGGAGGGCGTGGAGGGCGGCGAGGAGGTACTGGTCGACGCGACCTGGTACGCGCCTGCGTCGCAGCCTGACACCCCGTCGACCGTGGTCGGGCGGTGGTCACCCCGCTGGTCCGTCGAGACCGTGCAGGTGGTCGTGGTGTTGATCGCCGGACTCGAGGCGGCGAGCGCCTGGGTCGAGGTGGGCCCCCCGTTGGCGGCGAGCGGCAGGAGCCGTGGGTCCACTGTCTGGTGATCGCTCTTCGCCGTGAGCCCACAGGAGCCGTCGTCCGAGACGTTGCCGCCCTCGGAGGTGATGGGCGTCGGGCCGCATTCCGACCCACCGGCCCCGTCGGCGAAGACGTCGGAGGCGGCGTCGACGGTGCCGTCGTTGTACACCGCCTCGGCGCCTTCGATGTAGTCGACGTTCGCGGCGAACGTGTCGAACGAGGTGTCGACGGGCTCGATGGACTCGTTGTAGATGGCCCCGCCGTCCTCGTAGGTCGAGTTGCCGGCGAGCGTGTCGTTGGTCGCGCCGAAGTAGGCATCGTTGTAGATGGCCCCGCCGTCCTCGAAGCTCGAGCTTCCCTCCAAGGTGGAGCTCGAGATGGTCAAGCGTCCGTCGTTGGAGACGGCAGCCCCGTCGTAGTAGGTGCCGCTGTCGGCGACGGTGGAGGAGCCGACGCTCATCTCCCCGTCGTTGTAGATCGCCCCGCCGTATTCGAAGCTGGAGTTGGCGGTGAAGGTCGAGGAGGTGACGCGCGTCGTCCCTTCGGTGGCAAGGGCCCCGCCCTCCTCGTAGGCGGAGTTGCCGGTGAAGGTCGAGGAGCTGATGGTTGTTGTCCCTTGGTAGGTGGCAACGGCTCCGCCGAAGTAGTCGGTCGAGTTACCGGTGAAGGTCGAGGAGGCGATCGTCGTCGTCCCGAGGTAGGTGAGGACAGCCCCGCCGTAGTCGTCGGCGGAGTTGCCGATGAAGGTCGCCCCTGTCACGAGCACGGACGCGTTGTCCGTGTTCACGATGGCACCGCCGTCGCCGTCGGGCGCGTGGTTGCCGGTGAAGCTCGACTGCGCCTCCACGTCGAGCGTGCCCTCGTTGCTGATCGCTCCGCCGAATTCGTAGGCCGTGTCACCGCTGAAGCTGGAGCCCGTCGTGGTAAGTGCGCCCTCGTTGAAGACGCCTCCGCCATCGCCGCTCTCTGCAGACGCCTGGCTGTCGGAGACGACGCTGCCTTCGCCGAGGGAAAGTGTGCCCTCGTTGGAGATCCCGCCTCCCTCGTCCGCGCCAAGACCGTCGGTCACCGTGGCATCGGTGAGACCGAGCGTCCCGTCGTTGGAGACGTCGCCCCCTTTTGTGGCCACCCCGCCCGAGAGGGTGAGGTCGGAGATGCTGACATCGGACCCGGCTGTGACCTCGAGCAGGGTGTGGTCGAAGCCCGCCCGCCCTCCGCCTTCGACGACCGTGGTCGAGGCGCCAGCCCCGGTGATCGCGAGGGGAGCGGTGGTCGTGACCTCGAGGGTCGTCCCCGCAGAGGATGTGAGCCGGTAGTAGCCGGCGGGGAGGGAGATCGTGTAGCTCGTCTTTGTGTGGGCGTCGGCGTAGGCGATCGCCTGACGGAGCGAACAGGAACCAACTGTCTCGGAGCTCGGGGTGCACGGCGAAGGTGTGGTGGCGGCCGAGTCGCTCTCGGTGTTGACCGCGATGGTCGTCCCCGACCCGGCCCCGGTCGTGGGGAAGGCCGTCGGCGGTGTCTGGAGCTGGTAGGCGCCAGCGTCGCACCCGATCGTTCCGTCGATTGTCCTCGGTCGGGGGTTACCGTTCTCGTCTGCTGTGACGGTGGTGCCGTCGTCCCCGGTGCAGCTCGTGCCCGTCGTCGTGTTCACCGCGGGCGAGGTCGCGCTGGCGATCGCCATGGTCTCCGGGACGCCTGTGCCGCCGTTGGCGGCGAGCGGCAGCAGCTCCGGGTCGACTGTCTCGTGGTCGCCTGTCGCCGTCAGCCCGCAGGAGCTGTCGTCTGAGACGTTGCCGCCCTCGGAGGTGAGCGTGGTCGAGCCGCACTCGGAGCCGCCGGCGCCGTAGGCGAAAATGTCGGAGGCCGCGTCGAAGGTGCTCGCGTTGTCCACCGCCTCGTAGCCCCCGCCGTAGTCGACGTCTGCGGCGAAGGTGTCGAAGGAGGCCTGGACGAGGCCCGCGTTGTAGACGGCGCCGCCGTCGTACAAGGCCGTGTTCCCGGCGAGGGTGTCGTCGTTGAGGGTGACGCTGTGTGTGGCAGCGGAATCGTTGTAGACGGCGCCGCCATACGCGTAGGCGGCGTTCCCGGCGAGGGTCGAGGAGTCGATGCTCAATGTCCCACTGGGTGTGTCATGGACGGCGCCGCCGTCCTCGTAGACGGAGTTCCCGGTGAGGGTCGAGACGGTGAGGCTCATCTTCCCGTCGTTGGCGATCGCCCCGCCGTCGTCGTCGGCCGAGTTCCCTGTGAGGGTCGCAGCGTCGACGCTCAATGTCCCGCTGGATGTGTTGTCGATCGCCCCGCCGAGCTCGTAGCTGACCGCGTTGCCGGTGAAGGTCGAGGTGCTCAGGTGCATCTGCCCGTCGTTGTCGATGGCCCCGCCGTAGTAGTAGGCGAAGTTGCCGGTGAAGGTCGAAGAGGTCACCTCCACGCCGGTCACGCTCTGACCGCCGACTGTCTTCTGGGTCGTGGAGTCGTTGTAGATCGCCCCGCCGTACTCATAGGTGTTGTTGCCGGTGAAGGTCGCCCCTGTCACGAGCGCCTCGCCGAAGTTGGCGAAGGCCCCGCCGTACTCTGTGAGCGCGTGGTCGCCGGTGAAGGTGGAGCCCGTCTCCACGTCGAGGACGCCGAGGTTGGCGATGGCTCCTCCGTAGCTGTGGGCCATGTCCCCGCTCAAGGCGGCGCCCGTCGTGGTGAGGGTGCCTGTCTTGCCGTTGTACACGCCGCCGCCCTCGCCGTCGGGCGCCTGGCTGTCCGACACGACGCTGCCCGTGCCGAGGGTGAGCGTGCCGTCGTTGTAGATTCCTCCGCCGTCGCTCGTGGCGTAGCCGTCGGTCACCGTCGCGTCGGTGACGGTGAGCGTCCCGGCGTTGGAGACATCGCCCCCTGTCGTTCCCACCCCGCCCGAGAGGGTGAGGTCCGAGATGCTGACGTTCGCCCCTGTTTCGACCTCGAGCAGGGTGTGGCCGAAGCCCGCCGACCCGCCGCCCTCGACGACCGTGGTCGAGGCCGCCGCCCCGGTGATCGCAAGGTGAGCCGTGGTCGTGACCTCGAGCGATGTGCCGACCGAGCGTGTGAGCCGGTAGTAGCCGGCGGGGAGCGAGATCGTGTACCTCGTCGTTGTGTTCTTGTCGGCCTCCGCGACGGCCGCACGGAGCGACGTGCAGGTGCCACTTGTCGAGCACGACCCGGTCGCGTCGGTGGTCCCGGTCACGGTGAGCGTGGAACCTGTGACCGCCGCCACTGGCGCTTCGAAGAGCGCCGTCGCCGCCACAGGCCCGATCGCGAGGGCGAAGAGCGCGCCGAGGACCCGGCGGGCCCTCCGCTCAGCCCGGCGGGCCCGGGGCTCGGCACAGCGCCACAGGTGGCGGTTCACGGGCTCAGCCATGGTCAGGCTCCTTGTTCTGACGAATCGGAACGATGCCACCGCGCTCGCCGCGCACCGACCAGCCGAGCGCGCGATGAAACCGGGGGGATCGACCCCACGACGACGCCTGCAACTCCCGTTGGACGCATCCCACCGGCACTGTCCCATCGCTCCCATACGCAGCGAAGCGAACGGATTGCTCAACGTCGCCTCAACGAGTCACCAACGTTGCGACAACGGGACGATTCGTAACAGATACCGTCGAGTGCGTCAAGCGTCGCAGTGCTTAGGGCAACCTCCAGCTCTCCGGGAGCGGCGCGGGACGGTCAGCCACTCGGCGATGGGAGTGCAACGAGTGGGCGCATCCGTCCGCGCCGCCTGCCCCCGTCGGCCGCACGCGTACGACGCGCACGCGGAGAGCACCTCGGCTCAATGCGCGAGGTCTGTCTCCATCTGGGTGACGACGGTTGTGCTGATGGCGAGCGGGCCGCCGAGCACCGTGAGGCTCGTGATGGTCTTTCCGGTTGTCTTTCCGATCCCTGTGTGGCCTGTCGTCTTCAAGAATGTGGTGAGGGAGGCACCGACTGTCGTCGGGCTCACGGTCAGAAGCAGCGGGCGGATGGTGCCGGCTGCGCCTGTGGCGGTGTTGTGGGGGCTGTCGAGGACGGCCCCTGCGATCCCGTCGGTGAAGCCGTTCCCCCGGGCGACCGAGACCTTGTGGCCGGGTGTCCAAGAGAGACCCGCTGTGGCGCCTGCGGCCTCGAAGCGGGCGAGCTCGACGGCGGTGTCGGTGTAGGTGGTGCCGGCGACCCGGAGCACCGAGACGCCGGTCTTTGCGACCAAGGCCTGCTCCACGGTGTTCGTGACCGCGAGTGTCCCCCCCATGAGGATCACCTGTTTTACGCCCAGCTTCTGGATGGCGGCGACCGCTGTTGTGGACAACGTGGTCGCAGGGGTGAGCAGCAGCGGGAGCTTTGTGCGGTAGGAGACGACAGACGCGGCCTGGGCGTCTTGGAACTCCTCACCCGAGGCCAGGATCGCCGTCGGGACCGAACCCGAGGGCGCAGAGGACCCGGTGGCCTTGGTGTCGTTGTATCTGCCCGTCCCCCCTGTG
>JASHYA010000184.1 GCA_030043315.1 Acidimicrobiales bacterium | reverse complement strand
GGACTCGACCACGTCTCATTTGCAGTCGACTCGCGGGACGATCTCGCGTCCTTCGGGAGCCACCTCGGGGTTAAGGGAGCCACCTACAGCCCCATCGTCGATGTGCCCTACGGGTCGGTGCTGAGCTTCAAGGACCCTGACGGGATCGCACTCGAAGCCTTCGCTCCGATTGCTGGGTAGTCGCCGCCCCGAGGTCGGTCACGGCCGGAAGTGACTTGGTCGTGACCGTTTGAAGCCAGACCTGACGACGTCTTGGCTGGATGGAGAGGTCTTCACGTTTTGGCTCGACCAGCCACTTCAGATCTCCGTACTGCGGTTGCCCACGCCCTAACGTGCCCGCACCCACAGCGCAGAGCTCAGCGCTCTGAGCGCGTCTGGCGACGTCGAGGCGTGCGGGGGTCGTCGTCGACGACGGCGATCGCGAGCGATTCGAGCTCATGGGTGAGCTCTCGCAGCCGTCGGCGGTTGTCGAACCATCCCTGGTAGTCGGCCACCTGGTCGGGGCTGAGCATCTGGGACACCGTCTTGTTGTCGACCTTCCTGGTCCAGTACCAGTACGGCCCGTGGAGCTGGGGCGGATCGCCGTGGCACTTGCAGCCGGCGTGGGTGCAGGTGAGCCAGCGCTCCTGGAGCGTCCCGGGCAGGACGTGGCCGATCTCGGCAACTTGTTTGGCCAGGGCCGCCTGACGCCGCGCTGACTCGCCACCCATCGGTCACCACCTTTCCAGAGGGGATCCCCCACCGTCCGACAAGCATACGGTAATAATACGGTGTGCTCTCCTCGACAGAGGAAGTGGCCCGCTTCGTGGGTGGGTGGCGACCACGGGGTGTCTGTCCCGAGGCCGGTGCCTTCGCCCGTTCTGTCGTCGGCGCCACGGACCCTGCGTCTGCGCTGCGGGCGCGCTCGCTTTTGTGGGCGGCGAGCCGGCTGTGCGCCTTCGCGCTCGAGTGCGGGCTCGATCCTTCACCGGCCGTCGTGCTGTCGGTGCCGGTCATCGAACGCTTCATCGTGGTCGGGTCGGAGAATCGTTCGGGGGCGGCCCGCCGCACGCTGCGCTCCAACGTCGTGTTCTTGCGCCGCCGAGTGCTCGAGGCCGAACCCTGCCTGGTGCCACTCGGGCGCGAGCGTTCCCAACAGCCCTACTCGGCGGCGGAGCTGGCCGCCTACCTGGCGTTGGCCGACGCCCAGCCCACCCAGGCGCGACGATCCAAGGCCTCTGCGCTCATCGCGCTCGGGGCAGGAGCAGGCTTGCTGGGCGTGGACCTGCGCCTTGTGACGGGCCACGACGTGGTCCGCCGCTCGGGCGGGGTCGTGGTCTGTGTCCGCGGTCCGCGGGCCCGGGTGGTCCCGGTGCGCGCCGAGCTTGCCGAGCGCGCCATCGGCGCCGGGCGCTTTGCCGGCAGGTCGTTCATCGTGGGCGGGGCCGAGCCCAACCGTCGCAACGTGACGAGCGGCCTGATCGCCTCGCTCGCCAGGGGGCCCGATCTCGCGCGCCTGTCGCTCGCACGCCTGCGCGCCACGTGGGTCGCGCGCTGTGCGGCCGACATCGGCCTCGCCACCTTCCTCGCCGCGGCGGGAGTGCACTGCTCCCAGCGCCTGGGCGACGTGGTGGCATTGCTCGAACCCGGTGACGAAGCCGAGGCGGTGGCCCTGCTCGGAGGGATCCACTGACCCCCGACGACCTCGGGCGCTTCGAGGCGATCGTCGACCGCTCACAGGTGGCCGACGCGATCGAGGCGTTGCTTGCGGTCGGGGCGCGCCGGCGTCAGCTGTCGGTGCGCACGCTTCTCGTGGGTGCCATGGTCGCCTTGGCCGATGACCGGCCCGGACACCTGGTGCGCGTCCACCGGGCGCTCCTCTCGCTCGACGCCCCAGCACGCGAACGCCTGGGTGTCGACCGTGACGGGCACCGTCTCACCTATCGTCAGGTGGAGTACACGTTCTCGCTCGTGGTGCACGCCCTGTCGAAAGACCGGCCGGACGGGACGCCCTCAGAGCGGCTCTCTTCGGTGGTTGCTGCCCTTTTGGAGGCGTCGGTCCCCGACGAGCGCAAAGACGCGTCGCGCTCGCTCGCTGTGGACTGGAGCGACGTGGAGAGCTTCGCCCGCCCGCCCACGTCGACGACCAAGGCTGTGGACGACGAAGCCTCCTGGGGGCACCGCACCGGCGGGCCCACCAAAGGTGAGCTGTTCTTCGGCTACTACTTCCAGGCGGCCACCATGGTGCGCGAAGAGCACGGGCCGGCGGTGTGCAAGCTGGTGCGGCGCGTGCACCTCACCAGCTGCTCGGTCGACCCGGTGCCCGCCTTCGTTCCTGCGCTACGCGCCATGGTCCACTCCGGTGTCGCCCTGGGCGACGTGCTGTGCGACTCGGGCCACGCACACCGCATCCCGGGTCACTGGGCACTCCCGGTGCGGCGCCTCGGCGGGACCTTGGTCATGGACCTGCACCCTCACGACCGCGGCACCCAGGGCACCTTCAAGGGTGCCATTTGCTTCAACGGCGCCCTCTACTGTCCGGCCACCCCTGCGGCGCTCCTCGGCATCCAGCCGCTCTCGCGCGGCGCGACCGCCACCGAGACCGAGGCCCACGACCGCACGAGCGCCGAGCTCGCCCGTTACAAGCTCGGCCGCATCAGCGCCGAGGACGAAGACGGGTTCCACCGGGTCATGTGCCCCGCCGTCATGGGCAAGATCCGCTGTCCTTCCCGACCCGAGTCGCTGGCCCTCGGCTTCGACCGACCCCAGGTCGTCGACCCGCCGATCGCCGCACCGCCGTGCTGCGCGCAGCAGACCCTGACCGTCCCACCCGAAGTCAACGCCAAGACCACCCAGAAGCATGAGTATCCCTCCAAGAACCACCGCCTCTCCTACGCGAGACGGACTGCTGTCGAACGCTCCTACTCGATCATGAAGGACCCGGCGTCGACCGACATCTCCCGGGGCTGGTGCCCCATGACCGGGCTGTGCGCACTGACGCTTCTTTTGGTCTGCGCGGTCGTGGTGCGAAACGCCCGCGTGATCGACGCATTCGAAGAGCGCGCCGCCGACGACCGCCGACGTCAGGCGGCTGGACTGCCGCCCAGGACGCGCAAGCGCCGCCGACGAACGATCGACCTCGTCTCGTCCCCAGCCTGAGCGCGCACCCCTACGTCATCGACCGCTCACGCGCGCCGAATCGGGCTCTGAGGCTGCCGGGGCGCAGGTCTGCACCCTGCGCGCACCCAAGTGTGAAAATGAAGCGTCCCCAACTGTGAGGACGTCTTGGTGGCGGGGGCGCGATTCGCGCGTTAACTACTACCGATTCGCCCGTCGTTCCGGTCGAAACCGTACTGGTGTTAGCGCCAGAAAGTGCCGCCTGACGTGGACAGACGTCGCGCCGGGCCACCTCCCATTGGAAGTACCGCCAATGCAGCCCGACGCGCTGTCAGTCATGCAATCGCCGCGTTCTGGCCCTGGTCGCAGGTTCAAAGGGCACAATGAACCTACGACCCCGGACCTTCGGGTTCATGACCCAAAGACCCCGGGGGGGAGCGACTTCGCTGACGGCTATCAGCGCTCCTCGGCTTGCGGCACGAGACGGACGCTGACTCGGTGGGCGTCGGAGCCGACGACGCTGCCGACGATGGCCGGCCCGTAGCGGTCGTACTTGGTGTGATAGGCGATATCGATTGATTCTTGGACGTCGGCCGCGGTGTCAGCGAAGGTGACCGCCCGCTCGACTCCGCCCGCCCGTACCCGCCCGGCGCCGCTGGCCCGGGCTCGCCGGTGCCAGGGGTTATCAGGCCCGTAGGCCGAGCGCACGTACAGATCGTCACCGACGCGCACCACCCACATCGTCACGTACGGGCGCAGGCTGCCGTTCGACCGGCGCGACGCCAGCTGGAGTTCGTCGGCCGAGCCGACCTTCGAAAGCTCGTCCTGGGTCCAGGCGGCCATGCCTCTAGTTCCCCCCTCCCCCAAGGGTGAGCTGGTAGCGGCCCGCCGCGATGGCGGCGATGACGCCACCATCGATGAGCAGGTCGGCCCCGGTGATGAACGAGCCTTCCTCGCCCATGAGGAACGCGGCGGCCGCTCCGATCTCGTCGGGCGTCCCCACTCGGCCCGAAGCGGACGCCTTGATCATGCGCTGGTAGGCATCGCCGGCCACAGAGTTCAGCTCGTCGTGCGCCAGCGGCGTCATGATGATGCCTGGACTTAACGAGTTGAGACGAGCGCCGCGATCGCCCCATTCGACACTGGCGGCCTGCACCCGCAACGTGTTGGCCCGCTTGGCAATCGCGTAGGCGACACCGGAGTTGGTGATGATATCCGGCTGCAGAAAGTCCAGCCGTGCCAGGTCTGCTGCCGGGGTTCGGGCCAGCGCCTCGTACTGCTCGGCTGGCAGCGAGGGCAGCATGTGACCGGCCTGGCTGGAGATCACCACGCCGGAACCTGCTGGCGCCACCACCTCAGCGAATGCTTCGAGGACGTGGGCGGTGCCGACGAGGTCGACTTTGACGATTGCTTCGGGGGTGGCCTGGGCGGGAGATAGGCCGGCAGTGTGCACCACGTGTGCGATCGGGCCCAAGTTCGCGGCCTCCTGGGCGAGTGCGTCGACGGACGCACGATCGGACACGTCGACGAAGGTCGACACGGTGTCGTAGCCGACCTCCTCCAAAGCTTTTGCCACGGCGCGCCCGTTGTCCTCGTTGATGTCGGCCAACAGAAGCTTCTTGGCCACACCGACACGGCGGGCGATGGCTTGGCCGATCGCACCCGAGCCGATCACCACCACGACAGATTGTTCTTGGGTTGTCATTCTTGCATCCTCTTCATCTGTGCTGTTCGGGCCGGCTAGCCCCGGTCGAGCGCTTGCATCTGCTGCTCGTTGTGGTGCCCGCCCGATGGTGCCGGTAAGGCGTCCAGCCGAGCGATCTGGTCGGCGCTGAGCTCGACGCCGTCGGCGGCGATGTTCTCTTCGAGCCGGGAGACTCGCTTGGTGCCCGGGATGGGGGCGATGTCGTCGCCTCTGGCCAGCAGCCAGGCCAGGGCCACCTGCGCCGGGGTCGCCTTCGCTTCGGCCGCGACCTTCTCGATCTCGGCGACCAGGTCGACGTTGCGGGTGAAGTTCTCCCCCACAAAGCGCGGGTTCGTTCGACGCCAGTCGTTCTCGTCCATGTCGTCGAGGGAGTGAATGTGGCCGGTCAAGAAGCCGTGGCCGAGCGGCGAGTAGGGAACCAGCCCGATGCCCAGCTCCCGAAGCAGCGGCAGGACCTCGGGTTCGAGGTCACGGGTGAACAGCGAGTACTCCGACTGCAAGGCGGTGATCGGGTGTACGGCATGCGCCCGCCGAATGTTGTAGACCCACGCCTCCGAGAGCCCCAAGTAGCGGACCTTGCCCTCTTCGACCAGTGCGGCCATGGCGCCGACGGTCTCTTCGATGGGCGTGTTGGGGTCGACACGGTGCTGGTAGTACAGGTCGATGTAGTCGCTGCCCAGCCTACGCAGCGACCCCTCCACGGCCAGGCGAATGTTCTCCGGGCTGCTGTCGAGACCCACTACACCGGGCCGGTTCGACATAAACCCGAACTTGGTGGCCACCACGAACTCGTCGCGCCGTCCCTTGAGGGCCTTGCCGACCAGCTCCTCGTTGGTATGCGGCCCGTAGACCTCGGCCGTGTCGATGAAGTTGACGCCCAGCTCCAAGGCCCGGTGGATCGTGCGGACGGACTCCTCGTCATTGCTCCCGGCACCGGTGTAGGCGGCCGACATGCCCATGGCCCCGAGTCCTATGCGGGAAACCTCGAGCGATCCGCCCAGTTTGATGTAGTTCATGTCGTTCCTCCTGTCGTTGCGCGTTGGTGGTACTCGTGATCGGTGACATGGTCGCCCCATGTCGTCTCGGGCTGGCTCCTATCGGCGGTCGGCGCCTCCCAGATGGCCAGATGGACCATGAAGCTGTCCGGGGAGGCGCCGTGCCAGTGCTCAACACCGGGGTCGGTGTAGGCGGTCTGTCCAGGGTTGAGAGCGACGATCGGCCCGCCGCGCTCTTGCAGCAGGGCGGTACCCTCGACGATGTGGAGGTACTGCCCCATGCCGTGCGAGTGCCAGGCAGTCCGAGCGCACGGCGCGAAGTGAACCGATCCCATCCGGACCCGGGAGGGGTCCGTTCCGGCCAGGACGATGGTCGGGAAGACGTCGCCGGTGAACCACTCGCTCGGTCCCTTCGAGGTCTGCGGCTTGATGATCTGCATGCGTTCTCCTTTTGCTGTAGCGGTTGCGGTCAGGGGTTGCTCACCGAGATCAGGGACTTGATGGCACGCCGTTGGTCCATGGCGGCGTAGGCGTCGGCTATGTGGTCCAAGTCGGTGGTGAAGTCGAAGACGATCCCTGGGTTGATCGCGCCGTTCAAGACGTCCCCGAGAAGGTCCGGGATGTAGGCGCGGACTGGTGCCGGACCGCCTTGGACGCCGATGTTGCGACCGAACATGTCCATCACCGGGAACTCGATGCCATGAGGAAGACCGACATATCCGACCATCGACCCCGGCCTGGCGATCCCTAGCGCGGCGGCCATGGCCTCCGCGGTTCCGACGCACTCCAACGTGGCGTCCACCCCGATCCCGCCGGTGAGATCGACGACGTCCGTTACGGCTTCGTCGCCGCGGGTGTCCACGATCTCGGTGGCGCCGAACGTCTTGGCCACCGCTTGACGCTCCGGGTGACGACTCAGGGCGATGATCCGCTCGGCGCCCATGCGTCTCGCCGCGAGCACGCCGCACAGCCCAACGGCTCCGTCGCCGACCACCGCCACGGTGTCGCCGGCCTTCACCCGGGCACAGACCGCAGCGTGATGGCCGGTGCCCATGACGTCGGTCAGGGTCAGCAGAGAGGCCAACATCGCGCCGGACGCGACCTCACCGCTCACCCGGACCAAGGTGGCATCGGCGTGGGGGACTCGGACGGCCTCACCCTGGCCGCCATCACCGTTGCCGGCTGGGATGAAGCCTCCGTGCTGGCAGGCGGTCATCATGTCGTGCTGACAGTTCGGGCAGGTCCCGTCGCTAAAGGCGAACGGACACACCACGAAATCTCCGATCGAGAGCCGCTGCACGTCAGAGCCCACCGCTTCGACCACGCCGACGAACTCGTGCCCGATCGGGTCGCCGACCTGGTAGGGCGACTGTCCCCGGTAGTACCAAAGGTCCGACCCGCACACGCATGCCACGACCACTCTGACCACGGCGTCGCTGCGCTCAACCACCCGAGCGTCGGGCCGCTCGCCCACCGCGATCGCTCCTGGCCCTTCGAAGATCGCTGCTCACACGGTGATCCTTCCTCTCTATGCGGATACTTCGTATCCACCGTACCACACAAACGGATATTGCCTATCCGGTTCTGTGGTACGGTGGGCTCATGCCCGGGACCCCAGCCCCCGCCCTTCGAAGAGACGCCGCCATCAACCGCGAGCGTCTGCTCGACGCCGCCAGCGAGCTGTTCGCCCAGCGCGGCCTCGACGTCACCCTCAACGACATCGCCCACCACGCCGGCGTCGGGGTAGCCACCGCCTACCGACGATTCGCCAACAAAGAAGAGGTCATCGACGCCCTCTTCGAAAAACGCCTCCAAGACGTCGCCGCCGTCGCCCGGGACGCCCTCGACGACCCCGACGCCTGGCATGGCCTTGTCACCTTCCTTGAGCGGTCACTGGAAATGCAGTTCGGCGACCGGGGACTCACCCAGATCATGAACAGCCCGAGCCTGGGCAACGCCCGGGTCGCCGACGCCCGGGACCGGATCGCGCCGCTCATCGAGGCGCTCGTGGAACGAGCAAAACAAGCCGGAGCGGTGCGGCCTGACCTCGACCAGACGGACCTTGTCTTCGTGCAGCTCGGGCTGTCCGCCATCATCGACAGCTCACGAGCGGTCGAGCCGGACCTCTACCGACGGTACCTAGGCATCTTCCTCGACGGCATCCGCACCAAACCAAGAACCTTCACCGACTTAGCCGTTCCAGCTCTCAGCGCCAACCAGACTCACACGGCAATGACCCGACGGCGTCGAGCCGCCAACCGGGAATAGCAGCCGGGCCGTCTCAGATCGCGCCAGGGACCGCCCTCCGAGGGGTCACCTTGCTCGAAGCCCTTCAGCGTCGATCAGTAGCCCACGGTGAAGCGCGTCTTGTGATGGGTTGGCTTCTCGATCTCGTCGACGAAGGCGATGGCGAAGTCCGCGCCCCCGATCGTGGAGTTGCCCTCTGCGTCGGTCACCATTACGCCGTCATCTGCGGTCCGATACCTCCCGGTGCGCTGGCCTGGGCTGTGAGATTTCCAAGTCAACCCCTAGGCGGCAGATTTCTGGGTTTCTCCTTCCGCGAGCCTCCTTTCGGCGCCGTGGATCGTCGGGTCGTAGACCGTGTCGGTGTGCCAGCAGACCCAGATGACGCGCAGCCAAGCGCGCATGAGGATGCGCACGGCATGGGGATGGCGCTTGCCGCGCGCTCTGGCGTCGGCGTAGAGCTGGGCGGCCCAGGGCGAGGAGTGGCGGGAGTTGTCGGCGAAGATCGAGAGAGCCTGGCGGGCCTGGGCGTTGACGGCCCAGCGGAAGTTCACCGCATGTCCTTTGCCCGAGTCCTTGGTCACCGGCGTCGCCCCCACCAAGGCGCAGGCCTCGTCGACGTCGTTGGCCCGGGTGAGCAGCGGGCCCACTTCGGCGACGACTTGGGCCAGGTTGACCTCACCAATGCGCGGCATCGGGGCGAGCAGCGGGGCCTTGGCGTGCTCGAGCAAGGCGGCACCCAAGGCCCGGTCCAAGTCGGCGATGGTCGAGAGCAACGTCCGCAGCAGGCGCACCTGGGCTCGGACCAGTTCGGTGAGCATCTCGGGACCGAGCGAGCCCGACGGTGCAGGAGCGCTGCGCAGCCGCTCAAGCAGCTCGGCCGGGCCGCGCCGGCCCGAATAGGAGTGCCGCCGGCAGAACATGGCGAGTCGTCCCTCGCCAAGACGGGTCGCCGAGTCCGGCGTCGGGTAGTCGTCCAAGAAGGCCAGCGCGATCTCGCTGTCGAGGCGCCTGAAGATGACGGTTGCTCCGGGCCAATGGCGTCCAAGCGTGGCGCGCAACTGATTGGTGGCCGCCACCTTGGCCTCGACGTGATCGCTCCGCAGGCGGCTGAGGGCCTGGAGCTCGGCGGTGGCGCGATCGAGCGGCTCGAGGCGGCGCAGGCGGTGGCCGTCGGTGCGCAGGTAGTCGGCCAGCTTGAAGCTGTCGCCGGGGTCAGACTTGGCCCGCGACGCCCCCCAGCGCGGCCGGGCCGCATTGAAGGCGTTGGGATGGATTGGCACGACAGGGTGCCCCGCTTCGAGCAGGCGGTCAACGACGAGGCCACCGGTGGTCTCGATGGCCACAGGCAGCTCAGCGGGCGTCCCGTGAGCAGCCAGACGCGTCACGGCGTCATCGATCCCTTCCTCGTCGTGGCGCAGTGCCCAGCGATCGACCAGCGTGCCCTCTTCGTTGACAATGCTGACGTCATGGGTCTCATTGGCCCAGTCCCAGCCGACGAACCACACTCGATTCTCCTTTCTCGTCGATGTGTGCTTCACTCGCCGGTGTCGAGGCTCCGGTGCCGCATGCTCATTGTTCGGCCCTCGGTCGGGCATGTTTCCAAAGGCGGTCTCGGGGCCTCGGCGCGTCGGGGGTGGCAAATCTCACAGTGGCCGTCACACGGCACGCGCCGCTGGCCATCCCCCGTGCGCTACCGAGGAGCGATACCGACCTTGGTCGACGCCGCTACGTCAATGGTGGACCAATGAGCACCGAAGTACGGAGGCGGGCTGAGGTAGAACCAATCGGCGCCGTTCGCAGCCGTACGCAGCGCTTCGAGCACCTCGGCTTGAGAGCTCGCCTCGGCTCTGAACTCGTCGGGGAACTGGGGAAGGTCGATCACGAGCGGGCCGCCTGGAGCCACCTGGAGGCTGCCGGCACCACCGACGACAGCGAGGCGCACGTGATGTTCTGTCGCAAGGTCGAGTAGGAGGGGGATGAACTTGACTAAGCCTCGATCCACCGATCCCGACCGTGAGGAGTCGCTGGAACGTGTGATTCCTCGAACGCACCCACTCGGAGCCGAGACGCGAAGTCGCAGCCGGCTCGTGGGCGCTGTCGACCCATGGCTCTTGCAGTAGTCGGTTGTCAGCGCACTGCTGCGGATTGTCTGCGGCTGCGCCGGCCGCGAGGTGTCGTCGTCTCAGGTGACGAGTGGCAGCGCTCGCAGACGCGCCAGCGCCGTAGTGAACTGTCGTGCCCACGGCCAGTGCTCGGGAAGACGGAGCACGATCCGCCCGGCTCGGTTGACGAGGCGACCGGGCACCGAGAGCACCTGAGAACGGACGGTGCTCGTGACGGTGAGACGGCCGGAGGGGTGCAGGTCCCCGAGACGGGCGGTCCATCGCACGAGGTTGTGAGCGAGCACCGCGCATCCGAGCCACGCGGCGTTGGCGAAGAACCGCCCCGAAGGGCAGTGCTCGAGACCAGCTCCCTCTTT
>JASHYA010000183.1 GCA_030043315.1 Acidimicrobiales bacterium | reverse complement strand
TACGACGCGTTGACCCAGCCTGAGCACATCAGCGTGTGGTTCCCCGCGGATGACGTGCCGCTCCACATCTGCGAGATCGACCTGCGCGTGGGTGGGAAGTACCACTACGCCTGGTACGCCCCGGGGGACAAGGAGTGCTCGTTCCGGGGCACCTTCCTCGAGATCGAGCGGCCCACGCGGATCGTCTGCAGCTGGCTATTCGAAGGCTGGCCAGACGACGAGGCCGTCGAGACCGTGACCCTGACCGAGGACGACGGAATCACGACCATGACCGACATCCTGGACTTCAAGGCTCCAGAGCACCTCGGCGACCACTTCCAACTCCACGATGGCGCACAGGCTAGTTGGGACAAGCTGGACGACCTGCTGGTCGACCTCCAGGCGGGACGTCCATAGACACGTTCAGCGGGCGGGGAAAGGAGGAGGGCGCTCCGATCCCGGCGTGGCGTAGGTCGGCCATTTTCCCGGAGCCAGATCGCGCCCGTCCTCGTCGACCTCGCAATTGCGACGTGGTGTCATTGCCGCGTGGTATCGGAAACCGGGCGATGATGTCGACCCCGCCGTGGGGCCCACGTCGCGCGACGGAACGGGTGGCTGTGCTTCGGCTCGGGTGGTACTCGTCAACGCGCACGAAGTGGACCCGAGCTACTCTTCGTGGACCCGGGAACGAGGGGACCCGATGGATTGCGCCGATTGCGGGACTGAGAACCCGCCCAACTCAAAATTTTGCAAGGGCTGCGGTAGGGCGCTCGCGCGTACCTGCTCCGGCTGCGGCGCCTCGCTGCCCACAGACGCTCGTTTCTGCAACGAATGCGGGAGTCCCCTCACATCGCCGGCTGGCGACGACCAGCCGACTTCACGCGATACGGCCGCTCCCGGAAAGCCGCTCAGCAGCGCCGTATCGGAGCGCCGTATGTGCTCGGTCCTCTTCGTCGACCTGGTGGGCTTCACGTCCCTCTCGGAGGCTCGCGACCCCGAGGAGGTGAGGGAGCTCCTGTCGCGGTACTTCGACGTCGCGCGGCGCACCATCACCCGGTACGGCGGGGTCGTAGAGAAGTTCATCGGCGATGCAGTGATGGCCGTTTGGGGGACCCCTGCAGCCCAAGAAGGCGACACCGAACGTGCGGTGCGGGCCGCCCTAGACCTCGTCGATGCCGTCGACGTGCTCGGCGGCGAGGCCGGTGCTCCTCTCCTCTCCGCACGGGCTGGCGTGGTGACCGGTGAGGTCGCAGTCACCCTGGGAGCCCGGGGTGAAGGCATGGTCGCTGGGGACGCCGTGAACACGGCCGCGCGCGTGCAGGCTGTTGCCAAGCCCGGCATGGTGTTTGTCGACTACGCGACGAGGAAGCTCTCGGAGCCGGCCATCACCTTCTGCGATGAGGGCACCTTCGAGCTCAAGGGAAAAGCCGAGCCCGAGCAGCTCTTCTCTGCGACCCGGGTCGTCTCGGGGGTGGGCGGGAGCCAGTGGGGGGAGGGCCTCGAGGCACCCTTCACCGGACGAGAGGCCGAGCTCCGGGGCTTGAAGGAGCTCTTCCATGCCGCGGTCGATCGGAAGACGCCGAGATTGCTCGTGATCACCGGCCCGGCGGGGGTGGGCAAGTCCCGGCTCGGCTGGGAGTTCGAGAAATACATCGACGGGCTCGTCGACACGGTGCTCTGGCACCGTGGGCGCTGTCTCTCTTATGGGGAGGGCGTGGCCTTCTGGGCACTCGCCGAGATCGTGCGGCAGCGGTTCGGCATCGCCGAGGAGGATCCGATCGAAGTCGCCGCCGCCAAGCTGAGCGAGGGCATGGTCCGTTACGTCGCAGACGAGCAGGAGCGCGGCTACGTGGGCACGCGGCTCTCGAGGCTCCTGGGTGTGCCGTACGCCTCTGAGACGAAGGCGGTCTTGTCCCAAGAGGAGCTCTACGCCGGTTGGCGCCTCTTCTTCGAGCAGCTCGCCACGGTCGCTCCGGTGGTTCTTCTCGTCGAGGACGCACAGCATGCAGATGCAAGCCTCCTTGGGTTCTTTGAGCACCTCGTCGACTGGACGCGCGATCTTCCGATCTTCGTCCTCCTCTTCGCCCGTCCCGGGCATGGGGCGCTCGACGCGGGTTACGGCGTCGGGCGCAACCGCTCGACGCTGTCCCTGGACCCTCTCGATGCCCCTTCGATGGCAGCCCTTGTCGATGCCCTCGTGCCGGGGATGCCCAGCGCGGCACGGGACTCCATCACCGAAAGGGCCCAGGGCATCCCCCTGTTCGCCGTCGAGACCGTCCGCTCCTTGATCGACCAGGGCGTCGTGCAAAAGGACGCCGACACCTACCAGCTGGTGGGCGACCTCGGAACGCTCAGCGTGCCCGACACCCTCCACGGTCTCTTGGCGGCCCGACTGGATGCGTTGCCGGCCGAGGCACGCGTCCTCGTCGCCGACGCGAGCGTTGTCGGGACGACCTTCCCCAAAGAAGCCCTCGTCGCGGTCTCGAACATGGATCTCGACATCGTGCAGTCGGGACTGGCAGAGCTGGTCAAGAGGGACGTCCTCCAGATGATCGCCGACCCCCTCTCGCCCGAACGCGGGGCCTACCGCTTCAGCCAGGAGATGCTCCGCCAGGTCGCGTACGAGACGCTTTCCAAGAGAGATCGCAAAGCCAAGCACCTTGCCGTTGCCGCCCACCTGAGAGCGGCGTTTCCGAACGACGGCGAAGAGATCGCAGACGCCATCGCCCGCCACTACGTCGACGCCCTCACTTCGGGGTCCAGCGGCCCGGACGCAGCCGACATCAAGGCTGACGTGCTGAGCTTCTTGGTCCGCGCTGCAGAACGCGCGACCCGCTCAGGAGCTCCACAGCGCGCCGGCCAGCTGTACGCCGAGGCCGCCGGGATCGCTCCGCCCGAGCGAGCGCCCGGCCTTTTCGAGGATGCGGCCACTGCAAGCGCATTCGCCGGCGAGTTCGAGACAGCTCTTGCGTACGCAGAGGCCGCACGGGAAGGCCACCTTCTTCGTGACGATACGCGGGGCGCGGCGCGGGCCCGCTCAATGGAAGGACGACAGCTCCAAGCTCTCGGGCGTCACGGCGAGGCGCGCAGCGCGTTCAACGAGGCGTTGGCGGTTCTTCGGGATCATCCCGACACCGACACGGTGACCGCCCTCAGGCTCCTCGCCGGTCTGCAAGCTATTAGCGCCAGCACTGCCGAGAGCCGGAGGCTCGTCACAGAGGCGTTCGACCTGGCCCAGGCCCTCGGTCTGGGCACACGCGACCTCGCCCTTCTGTTCCACACCTCGGGCCTCGCCGCCAGCCACGCCGCTCGGCTGGCCGAAGCCGCGTCCTACGACCGTGAGTGTGCACGCCTCGCCGAGCGAGCGGGGGACTACGGGACCCTCAGCACGGCACAGGTCAACCTCGCCGATGTGCTCGTTCGGAGTGACCCTCAGGCGGCTGCTGAAGCAGCACGCTCGGCCGCCGCCCACGCCCGGCGTACCGGAGCGCGGGCCAGCCTCGGGATGGCCGTGGGCAACCTCGCCACGGCACTGATCGAGGTCGGGGAGTGGGACGAGGCGGAGGCCGTGGTCCGGGACGCGCGCGAGGTCGACCATCTCGATCACATATTCGTGCACGCGTTGGCGGGGTGGCTGGCCGGACTCCGAGGACACGGAGAGCAAGTGGCCGTCGTCCAGGAGTCGCTCGCGCGTCACCGCCAGAGCGAGAGCGCGCAGGATCGGGCGGATCTCGACTTCGTCGATGCGCTCGCCGCGCTGTGCTCCGGGGATGTCGTCGGCGCACTCGGGCACGCCATGGCCGTTCTCGAAAGAGCCAGCTCCCTCGGGATCGGCGCCGATGTGCCGCGCTGGGCCTGGCCGCTGGCTGCACGTGCCGCGTGGAGTCTCGGGGAAAGGACGACCCTCGAGCGTCTCCTTGCGATGCTCGATGCGCACCCCGTTGGCCACGTCCCCCCGGTCCTGCGGGCTGAGCGACAGTTGGTGGTCGCCCTCCTCGCGGCCGACGGCGAAGCGCCCGGAACCGCTTCAGCGGTGGTCGGCGTGAGAGGCGCCGTCGGGTCGCTTCGCGAGGTCGGGAACCCATACCAGCTCGCGCATGGGCTCATCGACCTCGCCGAGGTCTTGGCTCGTGCCGGAGAAGACGGGGTCGATGCGGCGCTGGCCGAGGTGAGAGCCATCGCCGAGCGCTTGAACTGCCCTCCGCTTCTCGCGCGGGCGGCATCCATCAGCTCCCTCTACGCACGTGCTGGCGCACCAGGCTGAGTAGGGGATCGACTCGGTTCGTCGGCCCTGGCGGGCATCGAGGTCATTCGGCGGACATCAGGCGCCGGTTTCGAGGAGCAAGGTGAACGGTCCGTCGTTCACGAGCTCGACACGCATGGATGCCCGGAACCGCCCCGTGGCGACCGTCGCGCCCAAGTCTCGCAATGCAGCGACCACGACGTCGATGAGCGGCTCGGCGTGCTCGGGCGGCGCCGCGTGGATGAACGACGGGCGCCTCCCTTTGA